>JBBDLY010000129.1:0-5250 GCA_040878585.1 Pirellulales bacterium | reverse complement strand
GTCGATCGTCTGCAGATCATGGTGACAGCGGCCCGCAATCGCGGCGGTCCGCTGCCACACCTCTTATTCGACGGCCCCCCTGGCCTCGGGAAGACGTCTCTTGCCTACACCCTTGCCCGCGAAATGGACAGTCATTTTCAAGTAGTTGCCGCGCCGGTTTTGAAAGACCCTCGCGATTTACTGCCCTTCTTGTTGCGCCTTAGGCCCAACGCCATCTTGTTCCTCGACGAGGCGCACCGGCTGCCGCCGGCCGTCGAGGAAGCCCTCTACTCCGTCATGGAGGACTTTCGCTTCGACGGAAATCCTCCGATTTTTCTCTCTCCCTTCACGCTGGTCGCAGCGACCACGCGCGCCGGCTCTCTGTCACGGCCCATGCGGGATCGCTTCGCCGTCCATTTATCCCTGGAGCCGTACCCGACAAACGATCTGGTCCGAATCGTCCGGCGCGCCGCCGAAAAATTGAATCTCCAGATGCCCGACGCTCCGGCTGAACAAATCGCGAAGCGATCTCGCGGAACGCCTCGGATTGCGATCTCCCTGCTGGCCTGGATAAGGGATGTAGCCAACGGCGGTCCTGTCACCGCCACCTTGGCCCGCGATGCCCTGGAAATGATCGGCGTCGACGAATCGGGCCTTACCGTGCTCGATAGGAAATATCTAGCGATCCTGGACGCCACACGGACCCCGCTCGGCCTAGAGACCATCGCTGCTTCGCTGGATTCGCATCCGGAGACCATTAGAGCGATGGAGGGGCATCTCTTGAGACTGGGTTTGATCCATCGTACGCCGCGAGGACGGCTGCTCGCCTCCAAAGGCGAACAATCCCAGCCTCAAGCTCCGGAACCGATTGAGCCTGATAGGCCCTGTCTATTCTGTGGACGCACGACCGCCCCCGCTATCCGCGATGGCCAACGGCGTGAACCGCCGCATGTAATTTGCAGCTTGTGCGGCGTTCCCGCAGGAGAACTACCGCCGCCGAAGCTGCCCGCCGTTTCGTGAACGACCGCCTCGGAGGGCCGTCGTACACTCTACCCACCTGGAAATTGCAGTTGCGGTACAGCAGCAGGGGCTTTCTCTGGGCGGACGCCGGTGTCGATCAGCAGGTAGCCGCTCCAGAAGAACGGGTGCTTGCCGAGCAACTCGCGGCCGTCGCGGGACGGTCGCACTCGCGGTTCCGCCGTCGGATCGATCGGCCGCTCCTGCAGCAATTGCACGCTCCGCTGCCAGGCGTCCTGGGCGCTGGTGTTGGGCAATTCGGCGATCAGTTCGGTGACCAACTGATAGGTCGAATTGCCGCCCACCCGCCAGCGGCTCAGCAGCACGGTCCGCGCGCCGCTGGCCATCAGGTTCATCACGGTCAGGTAGACCTCGTCGCCGGGTCGTGCCACGCCCCGCGGCATCCGTTTGAGCGAGCTTTCCGCCGGAGTATGAAAGCCGGGCAGCACGACGATCTCCGGCCCGCCAAACGGCAGCCCCAACCAATCGCGGAGCGTCCCTCCCGGCTTGCCTTGATCGAGCAGCAAGGGATAGAAGTCGGCACCGTCGGTCTCGATCATCGGCAAGTCGGCGAACACGATCACCGCGTCGAGCAGCTTGACGAAGATCGAACTTGGCGCCGCGGGCAGTGCCGGCACCGCCTGGGCGCCGGCCACGCTGCGGCGCACCTGCTCGAAGGCGCGTTGCACCAAGGCGTCGTCCTCGCGGGGATAGAGCTTGCCTTGCACGACCGCCGTGCTGCCGGAACTGCGGCGACCGACATCGTCCGGCATGGCCAGTCCCACGGTCGGCGCGTAGCGGAGGCGGGCCACTTCGAGCAACGACTGCGGTTGCAGCTTCGGCCCCACCTGCAACGCCTCGAACGGCACGTACCACAGGATACCATCGGGCACGATCGTCAGATCGGTGATGCCTTGGCTCAGATCGATCTTGGAGTCGAGCATCAGGTGGTCGAGCACCTCGCGGGCCTCGACCTTCCACTTGTCGTCGGCCAGCATCTCGGCCTCGATCTCGCGATTGCCGTCGAAGTGTCCCATCTCGCGGAACCATGCCGAGAGCCGCTTGGTCAACTCAGCCGGCGAGGCGACCTTCCACCAACCGGCCCGGGTTTTATTGAACAGAAAACCGTACAGATCGCCGCGAGCTTGATAGAAGACCAGCACGGCTTCGCCTTCGTTCATCTTGGCCTGCACCTCGGCGACTGTGCGGACCGGCGGAAAGACCATTTCCGCGGCAACCCGCCGCAGCGCCACCGCGTGCAACAGGAGTTCCTGCTGCTGCGCGAGGCTGGTCAATTGCTCGTACAGCGCACCTTGCCGGACCTGCACCGTGCGGTCGTTGCTGCTGATCGGCATGGCCGCCAACTCGCGGCGGGCGTCGGCGATCTTCTGGCTGTTCTGCTGCAGCGCGGGAAAGCGAACCAGGATGTCTTGCCGTTGCAACTTGGCAATGTTGTCCAGCCGGGCCTCGGGGGCTTCGAGGATCCACCGCAGATTGAGCAGCCGTCCCCCCATCGGCAACGACGAGAAGAACCGCAACCGCCGGGCGCGGTCGGCCACTTCGATCGCCAGGGGGACGTCGTCCCGTTCGATCGCCGCCTCGAACCAGCGATCGAGCGATCCGCTCTGGGGCGTCAGCAGAATCGTAAGCGACTCCTTCGGTTCAAGCGCCCAATCGGTCGGCGTCGGATCGCGGAGTACGTTGGCATAGACGTCGACCGCCGTGCGAGCGCGGATCATGCCGCTGGTGTACATCTCGTCGGCGATCGCCACCTGGGCCAACCGGAGCGAGCCGCCGCGCCGCTGAAAATCCATCACCGCGGCCAGCGCCTCGTCGCCCGCCTTCTTGTTGCCGCTGGCGTAGCCGACCAGGGCCGCGATGTAATCGCGCTGCGCGCCAAGTCGGCCGGCGCTCATGCCGCGGCGGCCGATCGCGCGGCGCGTCGTTTGCAGCGCGCCGTTGGCTCGCTGCAAATCGCCCAGCGCCGCATATCCCTCGGCCGCCAGATTCAACACCGAAGCATACACGATCGCCAGATCGCGCTTGTTGCGAGACCAGCCGGCGGCGGCTTCCAGCGGTGGGTAGAGTCCCTGCCGATTGCCTAGCAGATGGACGATCGCACCCCACCGCAACGATTCTTCCAGCACCAGCGGATCTTCGTAGTGGTAGGACGAGTAAGACGCCTCCTCGAACAGGTTGGCGGCGGTGGGAAAGTCCATTTGGGCCAAGGCGATTTTGCCCAACTCGAGCTGCGCCAACCCGGTCAGGGAGTGGTCCCACTGTCCGGCGGCGACCAGCGCCCGCTGCAACGAGGCCGTCGCCAGGTTGGTCTTGCCGGCCGCCTGATAGGCGATGCCTAACTGCAACTCCAGCCACGCCTCGGACCAGTGATTCGGCTGGCCTTGCCGCTTGGAGGCGTGCTCGAGCACCTGCTTGGTCAAGTCGTCGTGCTCGCCCAGCGGACCGAGAATCTCCGCGCGGCGGCGAATCGCCAAGCAAGTGCAACGGACTAGTTCCTCCACGTGCAAGGGATAGAGAATGTCTTGGTTTTGCACGACTGTCTGGTCGTTGATCGAGCCGACATTCACCCGCGTCCGCGCGATCAGCATCGTCTGGGGATACTTGCCGAGCCGCCGCTGCCGCTTGGTGTTGCCCCACGGCGGCGGCTGCTTGCCGACGATGTTGTCCGCTTGAATCGTATTGGGAAATTGCACATGCATCATCCATTGCGAATGCGCCACGTAGAGCCGCAGGGCCGAGTCGAAGTGCTCCCGCGCCTTGGCCAGATTGCCCATCTGGTAGTAGGTCTCGCCGGTCATCGTGTGATAGCAGATCGAATCGATCCAGCGGGCGTCGGCGGTGCGGATGCCCTGTCGGCCGGCGTCGAGAAAACCGTCGAGCGCATCTTCGAAATCGCCCGTATAGAACTCCGCCAGCGCCGCAAAGTAGACCGGCTTGATAATCGTGCGATCGTTGAATCGCTGGGCGTGAAGCGTTCCGCCCCCTAGGGCAAGCACCGCCCAGACGGCGCCCAGGAGCAACGTCAGCTTGGGACGTCGGGTGGACTGAAACATCATGCTGCTGCCTCCAACTCGAAAACGGATAGGCGCTCAAAGCCGCTGCTGCTAGCAGCCTGTATTGCGCGGCGAAAGGCTTCATGGCAGGGCTTCGGCGGCCCTTCGTGCCGGGCCATCCTACAGCTTCAATCATACCCGACTACGGGTGGTTTGGCGAATTACAACCTGCCGTGATAGCACTTGCACCCAGGGCTTTACGGGTCTGCCAGGTCAGTTGGAACAGAAGGGAACAGAGAAAACAAAGAAATTGATACTCTGTTGACTCTGACCCGCTCTGTTGCCTGAAAAGTCGATTCAATTGCAAAATGAATGCCCGTTACGTTCGCGCTAGGCGTTGATGCAAGCTGACTCGACGAACCAACCCAGCACAAAATACATAAAACACGCTATACCGCTATCAAGTTTCGGGCGCATTTCGATCACTTTGTTTGAGCGAACTGAGGGAGAAGGAGTCAACGGAGAATCCTTCCCTTCGTTCTCTCTGTTCCCTTCTGTTCAGAAACTTTGTCCCATTCAATCCGCTTCCCCCCTGAAAGCCCTGGCACTTAAACCCGCCTGCTCGGATGAAGTCGGTAGGATTTCCGAGAAAATAGTTAAGGTTTGCCGTTTATGACGTCGATAACGATCGTGTCGATTACAACGCGCCACTGCATGGGCGAAATTGCGGCCCGCCGCCATATTGGGAGTGTTCATCATGAAATCCGCGAAATCTCGCTTTTCGGGCTGTCTGGTCGCGCTTTCCCTCTCGGCGGCGGCGATCTGCTCGACCGGTTGCCAGTATCAGGTCGGCGGGCAGACATTGCCAAGCGGTTACTACCTGTCCGACGACGTGCAGTACTTCCCGGCCGGGCCGGAGTTCCAGTTGTCGAACGAAGCCGCCGCCATGGACCGGCTCAACGCCGAAGCCGTCCGCTAGCTGCAACTAGATCGACTTCACGCCTCGCAAAGCTCCCGTTCGATCGCCCGTTGCGCGGCGTCGATCTTCTGTTCGGCCTCGCAGGTCCAGTCCTGATGCACGAACACATGGTCGGCCGGTAGATCGCCGAAGCTGATCCCCAAGCTGCGGGCGGCCAGGACCGCCGGGCCGTTGGGATCGACGCAGCGCAACTGGTGAATCGCCTGGGTGATCGGCACCGCCTCGATCGCCGGCGGATGGTAACAGACCATCTCGCCGAAG
>JBBDLY010000128.1:0-6562 GCA_040878585.1 Pirellulales bacterium | reverse complement strand
TATTGATTAGCAGCAGGTCAATCAGACGGCATCCAGCCGCTTGGCTCGTCGCCAGTCGCGCCAATTCAAACAGCACGACAGCAAAAACACCCCCACGCCGACCGCGACCGTCACAACATCGACAACGGTCGTTTGCCAATCCAGCCCAGTCAAGTGATCGGCATAGTATTTCACGTATGAGGCGGGCAAGTCGGCCGCGCCCAGTTTTCGCTTCACTTGCCAATGCCAGTCGGTGCAGGGACAGTAGCCGAAGCCGTAGAACAGCCCCAGGCCGAACCAGGAGGCGATCGTCAGCCCGCTGGTGACAAGCTGCCACGGGCGCGTCTTTCGCCACGCCCAGCCGAGAAGATTGAACAGCACCCACAAGCCGTGGAAGGTGACGAAGAGGTAGTCGAGAAAAACATACATGCCGCACTACTTGTCCGACCACACGGCCAATTCGTTGCCGTGCGGGTCGAGAAAGTGAAATCGCCGGCCGCCGGGGAAGCTGAATATCTCACGGCAAATCGTGCCACCGCTGGCCTTCACTTTGGTCTCAGTCCCCTCCAGATCGGCGGCGAACAGCACGATCAGCGCCGCGCCCGCCGATTGCTTCGACTGGAGCTTGCTCTTGTAGAAGCCGCCGTTGAGCTTGTCGTCGGTGAAGGCAGTGTACTCAGGCCCGTAGTCGGTGAACTTCCAGCCAAAGGTGCTGGAATAGAATGCCTGAATCGCGGCAAAGTCGCCGCCGGGGAGTTCGAGGTAGTCGATTTTGTGGTCGGTAGGCATATCGCTGGCCTAGCAAGAATTAAGACGATTAGCCAATCCGCGAAATCCAGACTGCGGGATCGCGGTGACCATGAAACACGGCGATCACATCGACGATTTCCTCCTCGACAACGTAGCAAACGACGTAAGGAAATCGTCGCACAAGCGTCTGCCGCACATTCTTATACGTGACGGCATGCAAGTACGGGTAGTGACGTATTCGATCGAACACGGCTTCGACGCATGCAACGAATTCCGAGCCAAGACCTTCGCTTTGCTTCTCATACCATGCAAACGTCTCATTCATATCAGCTTCTGCTTCTGGCTGAACTTTCAAACGATACTTCATGAGTTGCCCAGAATCCGGAGTTTGACCTCGGACCAGTCAGAACCACGGTCTTTGCACGCTTCCCGAAGTGCTAGACGGCGATCGAGTTCAGCCTTCTGGGCATCCGTGAGTTGAAATTGCGATTCATCTTCAGCCACACTATTCCAGATCTGTTCAACCAATGCTACGCGATCTGGCACGGACATGTTGCGAATTTCGGGTGGTAAGGCAAACTGTGCCATCGGTTCAACCTCTAGCTGTAAACATGGTGGATTCTTCCTTAGGATAAGTATATCGTAGTCAGAGCATATATGCCAAACGCAGGACCACGCTACCATTCTAGCGATTTGCGAAATCCGCTTGGAACCCGACTCGCAGTCGGCTAAGCTAACAGGCAATACCCCACCCCACTCGGAGCCAGCCATGGACACCAGCACCACCCGTCGCGAGTTCGGCAAGCAGACCTTGGGCGCACTGCTTACGTTTTCTCTTTTGGAAACGCTGTTCGCCCGCGACCTGTTCGCCGCGGCGGTCAAGCCGATCGCCGCCGAATGGATCGCCCAGATGAATCGCATCAGCCAGGACTTGAAGGGCCGCCAGCTCAAGCAGACTGAATGGCAGACGCAGATCGAGGAGTTGTTCTCGCAGGTCGAGCTGCCCGAGTTGCTCAAGTTTCTCGACTTCGACAAACTCACTGCCAACGTGCAATTCCCCGAACGGGGAGAACGGAGTCTGCGTCCGCAATTGCCGCAGGTGGAAGGGCTGCCGACCGACCTGGTGTTCGGGCATCAGATCTTTGCCTTGCAGAAAGACCGCTCGGTGGTGCCGCACGGGCACAACAACATGGCCACCGCCTTTTTGATTCTCGGCGGCGAGTTCCATGGCCGGCATTACGACCGCCTGGAGGACGACCGCGAGCATATGATCGTCCGTCCCACGATCGATCGGGCGTTCGTCGCCGGCGAACACTCGAGCATCTCCGACGAAAAGGACAATGTCCATTGGTTTCAAGCGACCAGCGACGTTGCCTATATCTTCAACATCCACGTGCTCAACCTCAGCCAAGACTTCGCCGGCGGGCGCAACGGCCGAGTCTACATCGACCCCAACGGCGAAAAGCTCAGCGACTCTCGGATCAGGGCACGCAAGATCAAAACGGCCGAGGCGTTCAAGCTGTACGGCTAATGGAAGGCTTACGACGCGTAGCTGAATTCGATCGAGGATCGCCGCGGCGTCAACTTTGCATGTGGCAAATAGCAAATTGCCGGCGGCTCGGGTAGAATAGTTGCTCCCCTACTCCAACCCCCGGCGAGACTGATGAAACTAGCTTTTAGTTCCAACGCCTACATGCATTTTTCGATCGAGGACACGATCCGCAAGATCGCCAGCCTCGGCTATTCCGGCATCGAGATCCTGGCCGACGTCCCGCACGCCTGGCCGGCCGGTTTGCTGCCGGAACGGAAGGAATCGATTCGCCGTTCGCTGGAGGAACACCAGCTCTCGATCGCCAACATAAACGCCTTCATGATGAACGCCGTGGCCGATCCGAGGCAGCCGTATTGGCATCCCGGCTGGATTGATCCCGATCCGCACTACCGGGCGATCCGCCGCGAGCATACCAAGCGGGCGCTGCAACTGGCCGTCGACATCGGCGCGGGGAACATCACCACCGAGCCGGGCGGTCAGCTCGCGCCGGGGCAGACCTGGAGCGAAGGCGCCGATATCTTCTACGAAGAACTCATGCCGTGCGTCGAGTTGGCCGAACAGCTTGAGGTGCTGCTGCTGGTCGAACCCGAGCCGGAACTGCTGATCGAAAAGTTCGGCCAATACGAGGAATTCATGGCGCGCATCGACTCGCCATGGGTGGGATTGAACTTCGACGTCGGGCACGCCTATTGCGTGAGCGAAGACCCGCAAGACTGGGTCGCGCCGATGGCCCGGCACACCAGGCACTATCACCTGGAAGATATCGCCGCCAGCCGCGTGCATCAGCATCTGATTCCCGGCCATGGGGCGATCGACTTTTCGGCCACGCTCGCGGCGATTCAACAGACCGGCTACGACGGCTGGCTCACCGTGGAGCTTTATCCTTACATCGACGACCCGGACAATGCCGCTCGGGAAGCGCGCGAGTTCCTCACGAATAAGCTGGACGAGTTGAACATCCCTGTTGAATAGCAGCAGATGGACGAGGCGGGCAAAACCTCCGTGCATGACAACCGCCAGGCAAACCCTGAACCCTGAAACCTGAACCCTGAACCCTGAAACCTGAACCCTCTCTATGCCCCGTCGCATGGTGATCCTCACCGAGGGTCATACCAACCCGCATACGGCGAAGACGGCGACCAGTCTCATCCGGTATTGCCGCGACGAGTGCGTCGCGCTGCTCGATAGCGACCAGGAGGGGCGCACGTCGCAGGAGCTGCTCGGGGTGGGGGGCGACTTGCCGATCATCGCGTCGCTCGACGCAGCGCAAGGGGCCGATACGCTGGTGATCGGAATCGCCCCGCAAGGGGGCAAGCTGCCGGCGGCCTGGAAACAGATTGTTTTGCAGGCGATTGGCCGAGGGATGAACGTCATTTCCGGCCTGCACGACTTCCTCGGCGACGACGCCGAAATCGCCGCCTCCGCCGTAGCGGCCGGGGTGGCAATTCATGACGTCCGCAGGAACAGCGAACGGGACGTCGCCAGCCTCCGCGATTTTCGCCCCGATTGCCTCCGCGTGCTCACTATTGGCAACGACTGCAGCGTCGGCAAAATGGTCACCGCGATCGAAGTCAGCCGCGGGCTTGCCGAACGAGGACTCGACGCCAAATTCCTCGCCACCGGCCAAACGGGCATCATGATCGCCGCCGAGGGATGCCCCGTCGATTGCGTCGTGGCCGACTTCCTCAACGGCGCCGTCGAGAAACTGGTGCTGGCCGATCAACATCACTCGATCCTACTGATCGAAGGGCAAGGTAGCTTGTTCCACCCCAGCTACTCGGCCGTCACCGCCGGGCTGCTACACGGCTGCCTGCCGCAAGCGATGATCCTCTGCTACGAAGTGGGACGACGCACGATTCACGGGCACGATCACATCGCGCTGCCGCCGCTGTCGGTCGTGCGCGACGTCTACGAATCGCTCGCGGCGGCGATGGGGCCGTCGCGAGTCATCGGCATCTCGATGAACAGCCGCCTGGTCTCGGCCGACGAAGCCCAGCGGGAAAGAGATCGTCTGCAGAGCGAGTTGCACCTGCCGGTCTGCGACGTCTTCCGTCACGGGCGGCAACCGCTGGTCGACACCGTCGCCGACTTCTATAGCGAGCACGTCGCATGAAACTCACCCTACATACCTTCGAACTGCCGCTGGTATATGAGTTTCGCATCGCGCGCGGCGGCTACAGCGTGCAGCCGACATTGGTGGTCGAACTGGAGCAGGACGGTTGCCGCGGCTACGGCGAGGCGACGACCAACAGCTACTACGGCCGCACCTTGGAGTCGATGACGCGAACATTGGAACAGGCCCGCGCGGAGATCGAAGTGCGAGAGCTTGGCGACCCGGCGGCGCTGTGGGCGCGGCTCGATCCGCTCTGCGGCGACGATCGCTTCGCACTGAGCGCCGTCGATCTGGCCGCCTACGACCTGTGGGGCAAACTGCTCGGCAAGCCGGTGTTCGAGGCTTGGAATTTGTCTCCCGCGGCGCTGCCGCGTTCGTGCATCACGATCGGCCTCGATGAACCCGACGTCATGGCGGCCAAGCTGCGAGATTTTGCCGATTGGCCAATCGTGAAGATCAAACTCGGCTCGTCGCACGATCTCGAGATCGTGCGGCGGTTGCGCCAGGATAGCGAAGCGGTGTTTCGGGTGGACGCCAACTGCGGCTGGACTGCCGAGCAGACGATCGCCTATGCGCCGGAGCTGCGCGGTCTGGGGGTGGAATTTATCGAGCAGCCGTTGCCAGTCGAACGAAACGACGAAATGCCGCGGGTGGCCGCCGCGTCTCCCTTGCCGATCATCGCCGACGAGAGTTGCGTGCTGGAAAGCGACGTCGCAATCTGTCATCATCTAGGTTTCGCCGGCGTCAACATCAAGACGGTCAAGTGCGGCGGACTAACGCCGGCCCGGCGAATGATCGAAGCCGCCCGCGGGCGGCAGATGTCGGTGATGGTCGGTTGCATGACCGAATCGACCGTCGGCGTCTCCGGGGCGGCCCAGTTGCTGCCGTTGGTCGACTTTGCCGACCTGGACGGCCCGGCCTTGATCGGGCAAGATATCGCCACGGGAATCACATTGCGTCGCGGCGCAATCGAATTCGCCCGTAATGAACAAGGATACGCACCCGGAAGCGGAATCGAATTGCTATGACCCAAGCCACCGAGCCTGACCCAAACATGGTGCCAGATGCCCCCGACTCGACAGTGCAGGCGAGTCGCTGGCCGGCCTATCTCGAACTGGTCCGCTTGCCAAACGTCTTCACGGCGCTCGCCGACGTCATCATGGGGGCCTATTTCGCCTGGTGGTATTTTGGGGCGGCAACCATGAAAATGCCGCCGATCCCTTGGGGACTGTTCGCCATGCTGCTGGGCGCCAGCGCCTGTCTCTATTGGGGCGGCATGGTACTCAACGACGTGTTCGACTTCGAGAAGGATCGTCGGCAGCGGCCCCATCGACCGCTTCCCTCCGGCAGAATCCCCCGTCGCGTGGCCGGCCTGTTGGGGGTCGAGTTGCTCGTTGTCGGCGTGCTGCTGGGCTGGGGCGTCTCCTTGCTCGGCGGCGGCATTTCCGCCGGCATCGTAGCGTCGCTGCTGGCCGTCTGCATCTATCTTTACGACGGTCCGCTCAAGCAGACGCCGGCCGGACCGATCGCCATGGGAGGCTGCCGCTTTCTAAACGTGCTGCTGGGCATGTCGCTGATGCCGATCGCCTTCGACACGCCGCACTATTGGGTCGCCGGCGGCATGGGGCTGTACGTGGCCGGGTTGACCTGGTTCGCCCGCAGCGAGGCAGCTGAAAGCAGCCGACTGCAATTGGCCGGTGGGACGCTGGTGCTGGTGGCGGGCGTGGCGATGCTGGCGGCCTATCCAGAATCGACCACGTACTTTTCGCCAGCCGAACAGATCCCCAACTGGAATCTGTTCTGGTCGGTCCTCGGCACGCTGATTGCTTGGCGTTGCATTCGCGCGATCCTCGACCCGCGGCCGGCGACGGTGCAATTCGCAGTGAAGCAATGCATCTTTTCGATCATCGTGCTCGACGCGGTAATCGTGTTCGGCGTGACCGGCAACTGGGTGCCGGCAGTGGCCACGGCCGCTCTGCTGATCCCAGCGATGTTCCTGGGTCGGCTAATTTACTCGACCTGATGGTGGTGGGGGGGGGGGGGCCCCCCCCCCCCCCACCCCGTTGCGACGCTGCCAGCGTTGCAAACGTGGCCGACGCTGCCAGCGTCGGACCGAGCGAGCACCAAGCCGAGCGAGTCAAGTCGGAGCACGCCTTACGTGGGCCGAA
>JBBDLY010000127.1:0-6586 GCA_040878585.1 Pirellulales bacterium | reverse complement strand
GGTCTCGGCAAGGAATTGTGGCGAGGCGTTGATCCTGATGAATACGTTGCTAAGGAACGGTGATCCGCACCGCTCCCCCGCGGGGCGCATTGCTGTAGCCTGCCTCTCTACTCCTCAACACAATCTTTGCGACGCCGCCTGCGCCTGTCGGCTACGGGTTAAACGAGCACCTCAGCTACTGGCGCTCCGATAACTCAGCAAACTTCGCTTAAAGATCCACCGGCTGGCCAGCAGGCTCAGGATCGTGGCAGACAGTCCGAAGATCACCAGGGACCAGTTCTGGGCTTCCAGCGGTTTGGCCGCCAGTCGCGCCGGCACGTTGACCACCACCAGGATCGGGATCACCAGCGTAAAGAACTGCCGCAGCGCGATGCCGCCGGCGTTGCCGCCGTAGATCTCCATCGGGTAGCGGGCGAAGTTGGTGATGTAGAACCAGAAGTTGTACAACGACTGATTGCGGCCCAGCCAGACGCTGGTCGCCGACAGCGACAGCATGAAACTATACATCACCGCCACGCCGCAGAGAATGTAGATCGGATAGAGCACCACTTGCACCAGGCCGATATGCAGGCCCGCGGAGCCGGGGTCGACGTTCGGCAGGGCGTAGATCATCAACAGCACTCCGAACAGCAGCGTGCCGAGATCGGACCACTCAATGCGGTTGAGCGACACCAGAAACTGCGTATCGATCGGTTTGAGCAGCGCGAAGTCCAACCCACCGGTGCGGATCAACTCGCTAAACTCCTCGAAGTTGGGCATGAAGAAGGTCTGCACCAGACTGTTGATAAAGAAGAAGGTGGCCAGAAACACGAAAAACTGGTGCTGGGTCCAGCCCTCGATTTGATCGGTGTAACTGAAGATCAAAATGTAGAACCCGAAGTTCATCAGGTTCCATGAAAGCGACGAAATCGATTCGATAATGAAGTTGGCGCGAAACGTCATATCGCGCACCAGGCTATTGCGGGCAAAGGTCAAAAAGACCTTGCCGTAATGGGGCGACGTGGATTGGCGTGGTGGTTCGATGTTGGTCATGGCATGCTGGTAGGTTGGGACCATTGTCCCGACCGGTCAAAAACAAATGGAATTACAGAGACACAGAGGACACGAAGAAGTAGCAGATCACCAATCAACACACGTAGCCACTAATTCACTTACTCTACAAGCAATCAATAGAGAAGCAGGTGAAGAACTGCGATTCCTGCTCGTCCTTCCGACTCCGTGTCCTCCGTGCCTCCGTGGTTTAAATCTTGATCACAAACACGGTCGGGACAATTGTCCCAGGGCTTTAAGGGTTTACCAGGGCCGTTGGAACAGGAGGAAACTAAGAAAACGGAGAGATACCTGCTCTGTTGACTCTGCCCCGCTCTGTTGCCTGGAAAGTCGATTAAAATTGTAAAAGGAATGCCTGTCAGGTTCGCGCCAGGCGTGGATGCAAGCTGACACAACGAGCCAACCCAGAAACAAAATACATGAACTACACTATACCGGCATCCGGTTTCGGACGTAACGACGATCACTTTGTTTGAGCAAACTGAGGGAAAAGGAGACAACTGAGAATCCTTTACTTTGTTTTCTCTGTTCCCTCCTGTTCAAATCCTGATCACATTGCCACCCTTAAAGCCCTGGGACAATGGTCCCAACCTACGGCTATCCTCCGAATCCGCTGTAGCGCCGCACGCCGCGGTGGAACAGCCACCGGTTGAGCAACATAAAGCCGGCCAGCCAGGCGGCTTGGATGGCCAGGCCCATCCACAGCGCGTCTCCCTCGACCTTGCCCAGCCAGACCGCCGCCGGGAAGTAGGCCAGGTACTTCAGCGGCAGCGAGTCGACGATGATGCTCCAGGGATAGGGTAACAAATCGAGCGGGAACATGTGGCCGGAGAAGAAGAAGGTGAACAGATTGAATACAAACAGCAGCGAGGTGACTTCCAAAAACCAAAACGCGATCAGGCCCATCGTCGATTCGATGTAGAATCCCAACAGAAACGCCATGATGCAACAGGCCGCGAACGCCAACATCACCTCGCTGCTGGGCGGCGGCGGGAAGAAACCGCGGCAAAGAAAAAACACCAGCGCGAACGGCGCGGCGGCCACGCCGTAATAAACCAGCTTGTGCGCGATCCGCTGCATTAGCAAAAAGCTGATAAGATCGATCGGCTGGATCAGGTACTTCTTGATGGTCCCCTCGCGAACCTCCCGCGCGATGCCGGTCGCCAGCCCAGGCATGCTGCTAAAGGCGCGTCCGATCATGGTCATCAGGTAATACGCGATCATATCGTCGCGGGTGTAACCGGCGATCATCTTGCCGCCAACCGCCGAGAAGATCGCCGTCCACAAGAATATCTGCGTGACGATCGGCAAAAACCGCATCAAGGTGCCCAGCGCAAAATCCCCTCGATACACCAGCCGCTCTTCGAGGCTGATGCGGAGGATGGTCCAGAGGGTTGTAAAGCGTGCTATCACTGAGAATCCGCTCTCTTGTAAATTCCAAATCCTAATTCCTAAATCCTAAACAAGCTCCAATCTCGAATGTTCGAATTTGTTGCTTCGGACATTTGAATTTGTTTAGGAATTAGGATTTGGAATTTAGAGTTTCGATGTCTCAACTAACATCCTGCGCCACCTTTTCCGGCGTCGTGCTTGATTCGTTGTCTTCGCGGTCGTCGACCGCGGTCGAGAACATGTCGGCGATTACTTGTTCCAGCGGCGGGTCTTCGACGCTGACGTCGAGAATCGTGTATTCACGCAGGATGCGGCCCAGCATGTCGGCCACGGCCGAACGCTCCACGCCGATCTTGACTTTCGGCGGCAAATGCTCGATCACCTCGCCGAAGCGGGCCAGATCGTCCAGGCGCTGGTCGTCGGCGAACAGCAGCGTCACGATCTTGTTGCCGCTAAAGCGATCGACAATGCCGCTGAGTGAACCGTCGTACATGATCCGCCCGTGAGCAATGATTACCACCCGCTTGCAGAGCGCGGCGATGTCTTTCATGTAGTGGCTGGTTAACAGGATCGTGATCTTGCGTTCTTGCTGATAGAATTTGAGGAACTGCTGGATATTATGCTGGGCGACAACGTCCAGGCCGATCGTCGGCTCGTCCAGGAACAACACCTCGGGCGAGTGGAGCAGCGCGGCGATCAGCTCCATCTTCATCCGCTCGCCCTGCGACAGTTCGCGGACCGGTTGGCCCAGTAGCTTGCGGACGTCCAGCAGGTCGGTCAGTTCGGCGCATCTCTGGTCGAACTTGCTCTCGTCGATGCGATAAATCTGCTGATGCAGCCTAAACGACTCCTGCGCCGGCAGATCCCACCAGAGCTGGTTCTTCTGACCCATCACCAAGGCGAAACGGCGGCGATAGGCGTTTTCTCGCAACCAGGGGACGTGCCCCATCACTCGGGCGGTGCCGCTGCTCGGGTTGATCACCCCGCTAAGCAGCTTGAGGGTGGTGGTTTTGCCAGCGCCGTTGGGGCCGAGAAAGGCGACGAATTCGCCTTGTTCCACGGCCAGATTAATGCCGCGGACCGCCTCGACCACCCGGTACTCGCGTGAAAACAGCCCCTTGACCGAGGCCAACAGACCTTCCTTCTTGCGATAGATCCTGTAGGTCTTGGTCAGATTCTCAAGTTCAATAATCGACATAGTATCAGGATAGTCGGTAGAGGCGCGAGAGGATAGTTCGGCGGCTGTTCAGGTTTCAGGTTTCAGGTTTCAGGGAAACCCTTCTCCCTCCGGGAGAAGGTGGCTGCGCAGCAGACGGATGAGGGCGCGGTGCTAACCAGTTCGACGCCTCGGCAGGCACTGATGAAGGCATAGCCTCTAAGCATCTGGCCCTCATCCGGCCTAAAGGCCACCTTCTCCCAAAGGGAGAAGGACTTTCCACCTCCTGAAACCTGAAACCTCTCACCTGAAACCTCTTCTCGCGTTGCCGGTATTTCCTCTTTTCGCTATACTCACCCGTTTATTGCCAGTCACCTGTTGGTTGGGAGAGTCCCATTGTTGCGGATCGGTCTGGGGCATGACACGCATCGGCTGGAGCCTGGCGGGCCGTTGCGTATCGGCGGCATTGACGTGCCACACGACCGGCAGGCGGTCGGCCACAGCGACGCCGACATGCTGCTGCACGCGGCAACCGACGCAGTGCTGGGCGCCGCGGCGGCCGGCGATATCGGCGAGCTGTTTCCCGACACGGACCAAGCCAACCGCGGCCGCGATTCGTCCGAGATGTTGCGGATCGCCTGGGCAAAGGTGCGAGACTTGGGTTACCAATTGAACAACCTCGATTGCATCGTATTCGCCCAACGCCCTAAACTATCGCCATACAAGCTGGCCATCCGACGGCGGATCGCCGAGATTCTGGAAGTCAACGTGAACCAAATCTCCGTGAAAGCCAAGACCGGCGAAAGCGTCGGCCCGGTTGGACGGGAGGAAGCGATCTCGGCGGAGTGCATTGTGTTGTTGGAGTCAAAGTAGACCATGAGACGTGCAGTCAGATGACAGATGTTGTGTTTAAGCAAGTCCCGATAGGGACGACAGCACGTAGCCTGGGACGTGAGTCCCAGGAGAGTTGTCGCCAATTATATCGGCCAAGCAACCCGCGCCGCGACGAATCGGCGGTTTGTCGAGGCCGCATCGTGCCGAGGCGAGCCTCGGATTGTAACGGCCTCGGTCACGCCCCGCATGAAGCGTCACCATTTGCTCGGCCGCTGACATTGATTACATCCCGACCTGGGGTTCCGGCATGCTCGCGTTCCGCTCGCCTGCCTCCACCCCAGGCTACGTCATTTCGCCGCTCCGCGGCTAGTTTAGAATCTTCGATTCTGCAACGGGACTTTGTGGGTTCGTGTTGGTGACTCGTTCCTTTGATTCCTACGACTCAGTACTGACTTCTTATTGGACAAATCTGCTGTGACCATTCGCATTTACGATACGCTGACCAAAGAAAAGAAGCCCCTGCAGCCGGTTACGTCCGGCAAGGTGGGCATCTACCTCTGCGGGCCAACGGTCTATGACAAGGCCCATATCGGCCACATGGTCGGGCCGGTGATCTTCGACGCCATCAAGCGGTACCTGGTCTACTCCGGCTACCAAGTCACTTGGGTGGTCAACATCACCGACGTCGACGACAAGCTGATCAACAAGGCCAACGAGCTAGGCATTACGATGCCGGAAGTGGCCGAGCGCAACATTCAAGACTATCTCGAAAACCTGGCCGGCGTGGGGGTCGACCAGATCGACGAGATGCCCCGGGCGACCGAGTGCATGGACGAGATCATCGCGTTTACGAAATCCCTCGTCGACAAAGACCTCGCCTACGAGGCCGACGGCGACGTGTTCTTCGACTGCGGCAAGGATAGCGAATACGGCAAACTGACCAACCGCACGCTGGCCAGCATTCAAGGCGAAGGGGGCGGCGCGGCGGCCAAGAAGCGGTCGGCGGCTGACTTCGCCTTGTGGAAGGCGGCCAAGCCGGGCGAACCATCGTGGGACAGCCCCTGGGGGCATGGTCGCCCCGGCTGGCACATCGAGTGCTCGGCGATGAGCCGCAAGTTGCTCGGCGAAACGTTCGACATCCACGGCGGCGGCTTGGACTTGGTCTTTCCGCATCATGAAAACGAGATCGCCCAAAGCGAATGCTGCCACGGCAAGCCGATGGCCAACTTCTGGATGCATAACGGATTACTTCGCCGCAGCGCCGCCGGCAAGATCGGCGGCCGTGCCGAGCGAGAGCAAGGGCAAGGCGAACCAGAGTCAGTGGAGCAGGCAGCCGCGCAGAAGCTCAGCCGCTCCAAGGGGGCCGGCGGTCTGGCGGATCAGATTAAGCAGTTCGGCGGTGAGACAATCCGCTTCTTCCTGCTGCGAACCCATTACCGCAGCACAGTGCTGTTTGGCGATTCCGAAATGGCAGAAGCCAAGCAAGGGCTCGAAACCTTCTATCGCTTCTTCAAACGGTGCGAACGAGTGACCGGCGAGAGTTTCTATACAATCTCCGCCGCGACCACGCGTGAGGAAGGCAACTTCGATCCACACGGTAACGCCATTTTGGCGCAAGCAGCCGAGGCGCGCAACGACTTTCTGGAGTCGATGGACGACGACTTCAACACCGGGGGCGGAGTCAGTGCGATGTTCGAGTTAGTAAGAGCATTGAACAAGACAGTCGACACCGCCAAACTCGAAGACCCCTCCGCCCGCAGCGACGCCGACCTGTCCGCCTTCCAGCGAGCCGCCGCCACGCTCAAGGAACTGGCCGCCACACTGGGACTGTTTCTCAAACCGGTCGAAGATGCGAGCGGCGCCGACGACGAGTTGGCCGCCGGCCTGATGCAACTGATCATTGAACTCCGGGCCGAAGCCCGCAAGAACAAGGACTGGGGCACCGCCGACCGTATCCGCGATGGCTTGAAGAACTTGCACGTCGTACTGGAGGACCGGGCCGGCGGGACCGAGTGGAGCGTGGAGCGGTAAGTGGAGTTTTTAGAATGGAATGGTGGAAGGCTATGGATAGGCAAATGCGGAATGCGGAATGCGGAATGCGGAGGCCGTGGGAAGGGGTTGGCAACTCGCCACGAGAGCCGAGTCGGTTGCTGT
>JBBDLY010000126.1:0-1250 GCA_040878585.1 Pirellulales bacterium | reverse complement strand
ACATCGTGGTCGCACCGTATCCCTCCGATCATCGCGCGGTGGTCTGCGAATTCGAGTTGTAAAACGGCCCTCCGAGGCCGTCTTACGAGAAACGCTGTTTCGAGGCGTCTACCGTTACGAAGAACGTCCCCTACGCTCCAAGCTGGCTGTTGCGCGTTGCATGGTTGCCCGCACCGCGGGTATCGACTATTTGTGGATAATCGAGCGTCGAGCTATCTAATTGATTTGCGAGATCACATGCCAACGCAAAAACCATCCTCCGCGAGTGATTCACAGCTTTCCCGACGTCGCTTGCTACAGTGCGGGGCCGCCGCCGGTGCGGGGCTGTATTTGGGAGCCGGCGCGGCGAAAACGCGCGGCGCCAAGCAGGCCGCTACGTTGCGGGTGATGACTTACAACATTCTCAACGGCGGCACCGAGTTGGGAACGCTGGAGCAGACCGCCCTTGTCATCCAGCGCGCCAACGCCGATCTAATCGGCGTTCAGGAAGCCAAGGATTCGGGACCGCGGCTGGCCAAGCTCTGCGGTCTGCATTGGCACAAACAAGAGGGCAACGGATGCGGAGTACTCTCTCGGTTCCCGATCGTCGAGCACGATCCTCAGCACTGCGGCGCCTGCGTGCAACTGCCGGACGAGCGGCGTGTCTGGCTGATGAATTGCCATCTGCCGCCCAATCCTTATCAGCCGTATCAGTTGGCCCAGATCCCCTACGGCGAAGACAACCCGTTCATCGAAACCGCCGCCGAGGCAATCGCCGAGGCGATTCGCGCCCGCGGCGCACAACTGGCGCGGCTGCTGATGGCGATCGGAAGAGCGGAGCGGCTCGCCGCCCCGGTTTTTGTGACGGGCGACTTCAATGAGCCGTCGCATCTCGATTGGACGCCACGCGCCGCGGCCCGGAAACGTTGCACACTGCCGGTCGCCTGGCCAACCTCAAGGGCGCTGGTCGACGCCGGACTGGTCGACAGTTATCGTGCGGTCCATCCCGATGAATTGCGGCAACCTGGGCTAACGTGGACACCCACGCCCGCCGAACAGGACGTCATGGATCGCATCGACTTGGTCTATCACTCGTCGCGGGGCGTAACCTGCCGCACGGCCGAGATTGTCGGCGAGAAGCAATCAACTTCCGACATTGTGGTCGCCCCGTATCCCTCGGATCATCGCGCGGTGGTCTGCGAATTTGAGTTGTAAGACGGCCCTCCGAGGCCGTCTTACGAGAAACGCTGTTTCGAGGAGTCTACCGTTAC
>JBBDLY010000125.1:0-1251 GCA_040878585.1 Pirellulales bacterium | reverse complement strand
ACGTACAGTTTACAGCCACGGCAGCCGCTTCAAGTGAACTCGGTGGTTTCGACCGCTTAGCTGCCTATACAGTAAACGGCTCGGGTCTGGGGGCAGACAGCGACGGCGACGGAATCGCCGGGCACGGGAATGCGCCCAACGGCACCATGTGGCTCTCCAACAACGAAACCACCCCTTGGATACGCTTCGACATCCAAAAGGACTCGTTCCTGGATCGCACCCTGATCTGGAACTACAACGAAGTAAACTTCAGCTCCCGCGGCATGCGCACGGCCACGATCAAGTTCGCCAGCGACGCGGCGGTGGCCGACGGGCTTAATCTGAGTGATCCGAACGACCCGCTGTGGACAACGCTGGCGACCGATGTTCCGTTCACCCGCGCCGATCAATCCGCTGCTTATGAGGCGGTCGATGAATTCTTCTTCGGCAACTCCTCGGTCTTGGCGCGGCATGTACTGATTCAGGCGCAGACCAACTTCGGCGATCCGCAATATACCGGTCTTTCCGAAGCGCAGTTCTTCGGCCAGGCGAAGATCGACGTGGCGGGCGTGACTGCCAGCAGCCAGCTTGTAGAGTTTCAATTCAATCGGCCGGCGGGCAACACGATTGACGGCCTGGGCCATTCCACAACGTCGCCCGACGGCAACCCGGGCCAGGTGGAAGGGATGTGGCTGACGGCGGCCAACGATCCCAACCCGTCGATTACCTTCGATCTCGGCGGCCCCCACCGACTCGATTAGATGCTGCTGTTCAACTACAACGAGTTTTTAATAAACCGCGGCGTCAATTTGGTTGAAATTTTGGTCTCCAACGACAACTTTTCAAGCGACACCCGGTCGCTCGGTACGTTCGATTTCGATCCCGCTACTGGAAACGCCTTCAATCCGGGGCAGTTCGTTGATTTTGGCGGAATGGTTGCGCAGTTCATTATGCTCGACATCCTTTCGAGTCAGGGCGACAGCACATATGTCGGTCTCAACGAAGTCGAATTCTATGGCAGCCTGGTGCCTGAACCGACAACCTGGGCGATGATACTGCTGGGCGCGGCATCGATTCCTTGGATGCTGCGAAGAAAGCATCGTCTGGTACACGCCAATTGCTGAATATTCCAACATGGAGGACTACGAAGTGAAACGTCATGGCTTTACGCTTGTCGAATTATTGGTGGTGATTACCATCATCGCGTTGCTGATGGCGCTGCTGCTGCCGGCGATTCAAGTAGAGCCGTCTTCCGCCCGCAAGACACCCTGC
>JBBDLY010000124.1:0-6612 GCA_040878585.1 Pirellulales bacterium | reverse complement strand
GGTAAAGTAACTTCAGCCAGATCGCCGCCTTTTGCGCAGCCCAGTCCCATCCTACTTCTTTACGGCGTGAGGGCGACGCTCATGTTTGAGCGGGGGGCCACTTTGTCGCCGCGGTTCATCGGGCGGACCAGGCGGGCGATTTTGCCGACGGCGCGGTCGGTGGTCGTTTTGACGATTACCAACTGGCCGACGTAGGCGCCGTCGCGGAACACTTCCAATTCGTGCCCTTCCTTCATGCCGTCGTCGCTGCCGAGGGAAATCTCGGCCAGTTTCTTTTCGTTGCTCACCGCGGTGATAAAGCCCTCGACCTGCGGCGGCTGACCGGCCTGACCGCCGACGCCCGCCTCGACGAGTTTCTTGGCTTCTTCGGCGTCCTCGATCAGCTTCAGGTTGCGGCGCTGGATTTCGTCCAACTGCCCCTTGGCAATGTGCAATCGTTCGGTTTTCTCCAGCCCTTCGGTAAACTTGATGTCGATCAGTGCCCGGGCGTCGCGAATCGCCACCCGCAGGCCGTCGATCTGTTCGCCTAACCGGCTGAGGTTCTTCTGGGCGAGGCGGACGTCCTCGATCGCCGTTTCGCGGGTGTCGATCAAAGTGGCCAACTGGCCGGCGATTTCATCCCGTTCGCGGGTCAGGCGGACCCGTTCGGCGTCAAGCTTGGCAATTTGCTGCACCTTGGCGGCCCGCAGCGCGGCGAGCTGCTTTTTCAGGTCGTCCTTCTCTTTTTCCAGTTCGAGGTGCTTTTTCTTTTCCTCTTCCAACCGATAGGTCAGCCCGACCGTTTGGCCCGGCTTGACGTCTTCCGGCCGGCGAAGGACTTCGTCCTTCCAGTTCTTGTGCGTGGAATAGACCATCACCGACATGGCCGAGAAAAAGACGCTCATCAGCATAATGAGCACGACGAATATTTTTCCGACGAGATTCATCGAAACCTACCTTTGTTAAACAAACGATTCCCACTGCCCTGACAATAGATTCGAGAACGACGCCCCAATTATTGCCGCGGACGTGGAAGTGCCATAGTCTCTGTACGTGATGATTCGCCCGGCGCGTGATCGCCAGCCTGCCGACGCAATGGAGGGACAAGCCGCATGGAGACAAGGAGATAGACGCAATCACCGCCGACTGATAGTCTCAGTATAATTGCCCCGGCTTATTTGTGTCAAACAAAAGCGGGCTAAAACAGGGCAAGTGGGTAATTTAAGAAGGTGCCCAGCCGGCACATTCGGAAACAGCCCGCCAGCGGGCTAATCGTCATTAACCCTTGGAAATCAACGGTTTATCATGAAACACGTGCTCGACGTCGGTCAGTGCCCTCCCGATCATGCGGCGATTCGCGCGCTGATCGAAGGCCACTACCAGGCCCAAGTGACTCAGACCCACCTGCCGGGCGACACGCTGGCGGCGCTCCGCGGCGGGTCGTTCGACTTGGTGCTGGTCAACCGCAAGCTCGACGCCGACTACAGCGACGGGCTGGACGTGATTCGGCAAATCAAGGCCGACAAACAACTTAAGCACGTTCGCTGCATGTTGATTACCAATTACCCGGAGCATCAACAGTTGGCGATAGCGGCGGGGGCGGAACTGGGATTCGGCAAGCTGGAGTTCGATCTGCCGCAAACCCGCGAGCGGTTGGCGGCGATTCTCGGCGACTAATGCCATTCCACCGAGGGTGTCTGGATCGGGGGCGCCCGCTACTTGCATAATTTATGCATCTAGTCCTTGCATGGCATGTGGACAATGAGTACATTGTACGGAACCGCGAGATTTTCCCACCGAGTGTACGCGTCCCATGTTCCGCCAAGTCGTCGCCTACTGCTGCCTGTTGAGTTACGGACTACTGTCCGTCGCCGGCAGCGGTCTGCATTTGTTGCCGGGGCACGATCACTTTCACGCTCACGCCGACCACGCTGGTTCGGCCTGTTCCAGTCACGGCCATGCCCACGCGGCCGGCAAGGGGCACGAACGTCGTGGCGGACGCTGCCAGCGTCCGAACGTCGAAGAGGCACACGCAGGCTGTGGCGGCAAACACGAACATGCTGCTTCGCCGGCCTCGCCCGTCAAACTGCCTAAGCATGGATTTACCGCCGCCGACGACGGCAGCCACGATTGCGCCGTGTGCGCTTTTGTGTCGAGCCTGAGAACCGCGCAACACACCCTCTTCGCCGCCGAGCTGCGCGGCGAGCATTCCGTGCCGCTGGCACTTAGCGACTCATTGTTCCAAGGCCGTTCGTGCATCGACGCGAACGCGCGGGCGCCTCCGCGGGTGTAAGCTCCGTCCACCTCGCGCCGCGGCTGGCGCGAGGTTCATCGTGCCATTGGAACTTTCTTGCCGCAAGTCGATCGCCCCCGCGCGATCTTCTCGGCTGGTCGCTTTATTCTCCGCCGCGCGGAGAGGAAGAACGTGATGTTCCCCCTAGTATCTCGGCAGCGTAGTGGATTTACGTTGGTCGAACTATTGGTTGTGATCGCCATCATCGGCGTGCTGCTGGCGCTACTGTTGCCGGCGGTGCAAGCCGCGCGGGCGGTTGCGCGAAATTCCCAATGCCAAAACAACATGAAGCAGGTGGCGCTGGCGGTGCAAATGCATGCCAACGCCAATCGAGGCAAGATGCCTAAAGTTTCTGGCCACGGGCACGAGAAGGAGGAGGCCTGGATTTACACGCTGGCTCCCTATCTGGAGAACGTGGATGCGATTCGGCTTTGTCCGGAGGATCCGGAAGCGAGGGAGCGATTCGAGTCCAAGGCGACCAGCTACGTTATGAATGGATATCTGGCGGTCATCGTCGATCGGTATCACCGCGGCGCGATCATCCAGCGAAACATTCATGGCGGTCAGAAGAACATGAACCGAATTGGCGCCACGAGCCGAACCATCGTTTTGTTCGAGGCGAACGACGTGCATCACGATCACACCCACTCCTACGACTGGTTTCCGTTCAATGCGGGGACCAAGACGGGCGAGGAAATTTTCGCGGCAGTTTCGCAAGAAGTCGCCGTGAATCGCCATCATGGCACGTCGGCCAATTACGCCTTTCTGGACGGACATATCGAATCCATTTCTTCCGAGCAGATTTTCCAATGGTGCGATGAGGAGCACAACTTCGCCAAGCCGCAACGGTGAAGGTTTTTAGTTTCTGATGATTTGTAGACGACTCGATTTTCTCGCGACACGCATTAGCAGTCGCGACACACTAACTTTTTGCAAAGGGACAATCAGATGAGAAGCACTTTGACCCGCCAGGGTTTCCTGGCAATGCTTGCCTGCGCATTGCTGGCGACGTGGATAACAGCGGCGCACGCCCACTCCGATATCGAACTGGAGATCGAGAGCGGCCAACTCGCCACGGAATACGGAGTTTTTGAAGGCGAGTTCAACGAGAGCGCAAACTTTGACTATACCAACGATCCCGGCTTCGAGGCCCACGACGGCACCATGACGCCCGGCGCCACGCTGGGCTTCAATGCCAAGGCGATTGACATTGGCGGCACGTCGCAGAACCTGTGGTACTGGGACGGCAGCGGCAGCGTCGATTTCGGCGTAACGCCCAACGTGAACGGCCCAATTACGCTCGACATCCACCTTGGGGCTTCCCCTTGGATCAATCTCAACTCTTCCTCCGGCGCGGGCGACGTGACGGGCTTTGACTTTGCCACGGCCGACGGTGGCGGCGAGATCCACGACCACCTCGATTTCACGCTGCTCGACGGCGCTCAAAACCCCTTCGGCTCCCCGGCCCCGGCGGGTGTTTACCTGTTCGCTCTGGAATTGACGAGTGACTCTTACGCGACGAGCGATCCGTTCTACATGGTGTTTGGTTCGCAAATGTCGCACGAGCAGATCGAGGAGGCCGTTGACTTTGTGGCGACCACCTTCAACGTCAGCGCAGCTCCCGAAGCAGTACCGGAGCCAGGAACGTTGTTGATCGCCTTGATCGGCTCAGTGCTTGGTGCCGGCATGCTGATTCGCCGCCGTCGGCGGGCGGCAGCCTGACTTGCAGTCTGAAGATATAGCAGGCGATGCTTACGGGGTGCCGCGGTGCGGCACCCCGTTTTTGTCGCCAGCGCGCCGTCGTTTAACCCGTAGCCGAAGGCGCAGGCGCGCATCGGGACAAACGATCCGCCAGGAATTCGACACAAGTTACACCAATCGATGTCGCGGAGGGCGGCTTGGTGTCGCTTGCGGCGTGGCTCTTCAAGAACACCGTCCTGATGCTCGCCTGCGCCTGCGGCTACGGGTTAAACGAATCGGCTGTCGCCTGCCGAAAGCACCAGTCGAACAGCCGCTCCCATTCGCGCCGCGTTAAGCGGCAGAGCGCCTGCTGCTGCGTGTCGTCGCCGCGGGTGGCTGCGCTGCACCAGTCGACCAGCGCGAACGGGTCGAGACTGCCCGAGTCGTCCAGCAGCGACGAACGCTCCGACGGCGCCTCGCCGACGATCTCCACCACGTCGCTGCCCAACTCCTTCAGCACGGGATGTTCGCCCGTCTGGCGAAACCAATACTTGGCGTTGGAAAAATCCCCCTCGCGGCGATGCATGATGGCGTGCCAGAAGCTGCCGGTGGGGTTCTTCAAGTCCTGGCTGATGTGGTGCGATTCGTCGAGAAAGTTGTGGATCAGCCACAGCCCGGCGTGACAAGCCCGCAACATGTCGCGGTCGACGATCCGCCGCGGCATGAACGCCTGGTCGAGATCAAGCGCCTCCAGCGCGGCAAGCACCTCCCCGTTGGCGTGCCCCGGGCCAATCGGGCACGCGTCGCACTCGGGAATCAAGCTCCCCAGCCCAGTCGGATAGCGGCTAGTATCGAACAGATAGTCAGACATAACAAAGTCCCGGCAAACGTAACACAACGCTAGTAAGGCGGCCCTCCGAGGCCGCCGACCGCAACACAACTCCCCACATCCAACATGCCCCATCCAACATGCAACATGCAACATGCTACCCGATTCGAGCCGGCAAGTGAATCACTACCGCCAGAACCGGCAGAATCGGCAGGGTTGGAGGGGTCAGGGGTCAGGGGTCAGGATCTAGGATTTCGGTTCGGGCGGAAATGCGTTGTAGAGTTGTGTTGAGGCATTGTCCGTCCTTCTACTGCCTGGCAAGTCATCCGACGCATGAGTTCCTACACCGTTCGTATCCTCGATTCGTTGCCCGCGCTGGCCGCTTATGCGCCGCGGTGGGACGACTTGTGGCGTCGCGCCGATGTGGCCTTTCCCACGCTCCGCGCGGCGTTCCTTGCGCAGTGGATCGAACAGTTCGCGCCGCGGTCGACCATCCGGCTGCTGGTCGTGGAAGAGGGTGACACGGCGGTTGCCGCCTTGCCGCTGGTCGGCCGGCGATTCAAGCGGCTGATTCCCGCCGGCGGCCTGCCGAGCAACGGCTGGACCGCCGCCGGCGAACTGCTGATGGATTGTAAAGGAGACACGGCCGCGGTCGGCGAGTTGTTGGCCGGCGCCCTGCGGCAACTGCCGTGGCCGTTTCTCTGCTTGCAGCCGGTCCACTACGAGGCGCCCCGCTGGCAAGCATTGTTGACGGCGTTGTCGGCGCACGGAATGAGCAGCCAAACCCGACCCATCTATACGATTGGCGCGGTGCGGTTTCCCGGCGACTGGGAGACGTACCAGGCAAGCTGGAGCAAGAAGCACCGCCGCAACATGCAGCGCGCGTTGCGACGCTTGCAGGAGCTAGGACCAACCGAGTTCGAGGATCATCTCGCCCCGGCCGTCGCCGAAGTGTCCGGCCTGATGCGGGCCGGATTCGAGATCGAGGACCGTAGCTGGAAAGGGGCCGCCGGCACCAGCGTGTTGCGCGGCGAGCAGCTTGCCGAGTTCTACATCCGGCAGGCGGAAGCGATGGCCGGGCTGGGCTGCTTGCGGATTCACTTTCTCCGGCACGCCGGCCGCCGCATTGCATTCCAATACGGCTGGTTCGCCAAGCAAACCTACTTCAGCCCCAAGATCGCCTACGACCCGGACTTCGCGCACTTCTCGCCCGGGCAGTTGCTCACCGGGCATGTGCTGCGGCTCTGCTGCGACAGCCAGCCGCAGCCGGTGTACGATTTTCATGGCGATGCGACTGCGGCGGTGGCCCGCTGGACGAACGCCAGCTACCCGGTGGGCGGCGTGATCATCCCGCTCAAACCGGTCGTAGGCGGCGCGATCCTACGGGCCTACCAGTGGTCCAGTAGATCAGGCATTCCTGCCTGATCAAAGAAGAGTTGATGCGTTTAGCCGCTGGATTTTGCAGCGGCAGGTCGCTGCAAGCACTGTTCTTGAGGCAGCGGTTGGCGTTCTTTGGTCAGCCAGGAATGGCTGACCTACTCGGTTTTTTCTGCTGTTTATGGTGATTTACGCTGACACGGGGAGTTGCAATTGTTGACTATTCGGCCACCGGAGCGATAGAATTTCCGGTCCCATGCCAACAACCATCTTCATCCGCCGCCTGCCGACCACCGCCCAGCAGCGACGGCAGTGGTTCGGCTTGCTTTGCATGACCGCGGCGGTCGGCATTCTTTGCTGGAATCACGCTCGCGCTCAGAACGACCCGGCCGAGCCGGCGGCCGGGGCGCGACCGGCCGAGGCCAATCCGCCGGCCGCCAACGATCCGGCCCTG
>JBBDLY010000123.1:0-1254 GCA_040878585.1 Pirellulales bacterium | reverse complement strand
GGTCGTCAACGGCCTGCTGACGCGTTACCCTTTGACCAACGACGGCTACGCCGCCATCGCGGCCAACTTGTTCTGGGACAACTGGGGTTCGCTCACGCAGTTGTTCATCCGGATCAACGAGTTCCTCAACCGGATCGCCAGTGAGGAACACGACCCGGCGATCCTGGTCCACTGGGCGGGCGTGCGGTTTTTGCTCGACAGTCAACGCGCCAAGGTCCACGAGCGGCGACAGTCGAAATGCTTCAACAAGGTCGACTGGTCCGACTTCAAGCTTGGCACACAAGGGGGCTGGCACGTGTTGGAGTATCATCCGGGGAAGGGGGGAGGCACCGAACAGTTGGAGACCATCCAGGCCGCCATGCTCGAGATGGTGCTGCCGATTCTGCCGCACCGCATCACCGAAGACTGGCGCAAGGTGATCGAGCAGATCGACATCCTCGACGTGCCTGGCATGAGGGCCGGCCGCCAAGGCGCGGAGGAAGGGAAGCGAACCAGCGCCGAGACGCTCGAAGAGCAGATGGAGATTGTCAAACGCGGCAAGGTCGCGTACCTGTTCGAGCGGTACACCGAAGAGCTGCAAATCCAGACGCTGCTGTTGCTCGCCCGCGGCGGCAACTTGGAGGTGACCGCCCAGATGAAGTCGCACATCGACAAGTGGGGCCGGGCGCGGTACGGAGAGGATATCTTTCCCGAGCGCGTTCGCGACAAGAAGCCTTCGCTGTTTCTCGGCGTCACCGGCATCGACGAGGAGTTTCGCAACCGCGACGAGTATGCCGACAGCATGCTCTACGAGGCGCGGCTGTCCCAGTTGGTCGACGCGCTCGACGACGTGATGACCGACTTTGGCGGCAAGGGGCAGAACTTCACCAACGTTTATCCGATCCGCTATCCCGGCACCTGGGACGCCGACCAACGGGCGCGCGACGCCAACGGACCCGAGAAATGGGAAAAAGCGGGCGAGGCGTTCGTTGGCTCGCAGATGGTGCAAAAATTCGTCGCCGACGCCGAACTCAAGTGGAACGCGGCGATGATCGACGGCGACGGCGGCATGTCGCTGATCGCCAAGGGCTGGCGCGAGGTGACCACGGCCACCAAGAAGCAGGATCAACTTGAAAAAAACATCAACGAAATTTACGGACGCCTGCTGCAACTCGGGCAAGGCTGGGTGGTCGATCCCGACAGCAACGTCGACCGCGAAAAGCGGGTCCAACTTGCCAAGCGGGTGGTCGAATGGCTCGAAAGCGACAAGCAGGC
>JBBDLY010000122.1:0-6635 GCA_040878585.1 Pirellulales bacterium | reverse complement strand
CTCCTCACCATGCACGACTCGCTGGCGGTGTGGTTCGGGCGTTTTCATAGTGTATAATCTACCTGCAATTCGCACTGTCAACGTGTTACCGCTCGCTGACAGTGGCACCCGAAGAAGTGCAAGGGCGGGGCAACGTCGGTGCCCACCCGCCGCAAGGAATATGAGCCGCCCGAGGATTCCGAGAATGTCGACTTGAAGGACAGCATGTGAAATTCCCACGCTTTTCAATACGCTTGTTGCTGCTAGTGATTACAGCAATATCACTGTTGTTAGGTGGGTGGTATTGGCTTTTTAGTGACGCTGCATACTTTACAAGATCCACAGGTTATACTCTACCTCTAGGTGCTCGAATCATGGAATCGAGTGATAGTCATGGAGGATATCGTGGAGAAGGATCTCGCTATCTGATCTTTCAAACCTCTCCCAACTTACTGGTGGAATGGCGTGAGTCCGATCCGCCCTGGGAGTTGCCGACATGGCAACAGGGACCCGTTCCTGATGAGATTACTTTATTCTTAAAGATTGGAGCAGAGCTTTCGTCATCAGAAATCTGGTATATCGCACGGCAGAAAGATGCCCTAAATGACACCTGGGGGAGTGGCGAAATTTTAGCAATCAACCCGAAGACCGGAATTGTTTGGTTCGTATCGTGGGACACTTGACCTCAAGTATTACACCTCAGAAGTAAAGAGAAGTAAAGCGATTTTGTGGGCGAAGTTGCGTTGTAGAAGACGGGGGGACAATCGCATACATTGACTCAAATGGATAATATGGGTGTCCGTGACTTCATGCTCGGAACCAAACGGTATACGCCCTGAAAAATGGTCTATCATGTGCTCAATCGGGGCGTGGGACGGATGACGTTGTTTGAAGACGACGCCGACTATCGCTTCCTGCTACGTGTGGTCGGCGAAACGTTACGGCTGGCGCCAACCGCGCCGACGGCGGTGCCGCGAGTTTGCGGCCGGTGCGCCGGCGCGGGACCAATCGGCCATGACGCCACATAGTGCCCCGCGTGTATTCACACGGGGCTAATACTTGGGAGCCCGCCGCAGCAAACCGATTGCACTATGAAATCTGACAAACGCTGAAAGCGTTTTGCCAATGTGACCGCTGCTGAGGGTAGAAATGCCACCCCGCCGAAAAAGAGGCGGCCGTTGTCGCCACGGCATCTGAGTGATGCTAGACATCGCCTTGGAGGATCGCAACGACGTCGCGGGCGCCATGCAATACGCGCACGATCTCCACTCCGTCGGAGATTGGCCGATAGAAAATTAGCCAATTTTCAAAGCCGCGGACCTGCCATACGCGAAGTGCCGACTCACTCTTCTGCTCGAATGCGCAAATTTCGCCAAGCAAAGGAAATTCAGCCAATCAATCAAATGTCTGCTTGGCCGACTCTCGAAACCTGCTGCCAGCCGGCCGATTATGGCGGGCAATCTCCATGAAGATATTGATCAGATCGGCGCGTGCGGCGTTTGTCTGTCTTACGGTACCGGGCATCGCTTGTTCAATCGGGCAAACGTCCCTGGGCGGAGTCTGAATCCAGACGTGCCATGGCTTCGTCATACATGGCGTCCCAGGCTGCGGCGTCAAGTACTCCGGCCGAGCCGCTTTCGTCGCCTTTCTTGCACTCCGATTCGTAATGGCTCTGAACCACTTTACGTTGATCGGCTCGAATCAGCGCTTCGACATACGCATTGGCATCACTGAATTGACCCGCGGACACCTTCGCATTCACAAAATCGGCAAGGTGCTCGGAAAGTGAAATGTTGAGGTTGCTCATGTGTGCTCCAAGGCCAATCAGGGTACTTCTCTATCTTATACCCCGGTTGACTCGATGAACAAGCAGTAATTCAGCAAGGAGTCAAAAGGCCTCCGCGGCTACTTCACGTAGAACGTTTCGTCGTCAATCTGGAACACCACGGGGGCGTCGATGGCCAGGTACTTGGCGATCCGCTCGCCGTATTTGTCGGCCAGCGCGAAATACGCGGTGCTGTACCGATCCACCTGCTGGGCGTTCTTTTCGTCCGCCTCCTGCACCGACGATTCGACCCAACGGTCGTCTTGCCGGTAGAAGGTTTTGCCCCCCACGCTGAACAGCCTTTGCCGCGGTGCTTCGGCCGCCTCTGTTTCGCCTGCCCGGCCCGCCTGACCGCCGGCCGGCCGGCCGACGCCGCCCACGCCGCCGCCGCCGAATCGTGGTCCGCCGGCGCCTGGCACTGCGCCGAAGGCGTCGCTCTCGAAGAATCCGTCGGCGGCCGGCGCCGCGGCCCGCTCGGCCGACTTGAGCGACTGCTTGCCGCTCCGCTGCGCGAAGGCCCCCTGCCCTTGCTCGGCCCGCAAGGCGTCCAGCCGACTGCTTGCCTGCCGGCGATTCGCGGCCAAATCGCGGACGTTGCCGTTCTCGTCCGCCAGGAACGAAGTGTACGGCGTCAGTATGCCGTGCTTGGTCGCCAACTGCACCAGTTCGTCGACCAGCTCATCGTTCTTGCCCTTCAAGTCGATCTCGTCGAGAATCTCTCCGACGCGACGAACCGCCCACAGCTTCTCCACGAAGGCGTGACTGTCGTCGTTCGACTTTTTCGAAAGCTTGGCCGGGAAATCGAAGGTTTGCTTTTCGTCCCCCACCTTGCCGCGGATCGTTACCTTGGCGTCGCCCGCATGTTTGTAGCGGCCGGCGACCACCAGTTGATCGCCCGCGAACAGATCGAAGTTGTCGCGCGGATAGACGCGGTTCACGATCTTGTGGGCGTCCTTGTCGAGAGCATCGATCTCCCAATTCAACTCGACTTGGGTCAGCACCGGCGAACCGATCTTGTTGTACAGTGTGCTGACGCGCTCCTCGATGTCTTCATTGGGCCGCACGTACACGCCTTGGCCGAAGTTCTCGCGGACCAGCTTGTCGAGCAGCTTGCTGTTCACGTCGTAGCCGACCCCGAAGGTAAACAGCCGGGCGCGGACGTCGTTGGCTTGCTCCACACTCTGGGCGATTTTGGCTTCGTTGGTTTCGCCGGTGGTCGGCAATCCGTCGGTCAGGAACAACACGTAACTGGGGCGCTCTTCGTCGTTCAATTGGTTGAGCGCCGTCTTCAGCGCGCCGTCGATGTTCGTGCTGCCGCCGGCATAAATGCCCTCGATAAACCGCAACGCCGCCTTGCGGCTGGCGTCGTCGTACCTTTGCAACTCGGGCCGAAAGCTTTCGACCTCGCTGTCGTAGGCAATGATGTTAAACGTGTCTCCCTGCTTGAGGTTGTTCAACACGAACTTCAGCGCCTGCTTGGCTTGATCGATCTTCTTGCCGCTCATGCTGCCGGAGCGATCGACCACGAAGAGCACGGTCTTGCCGGCCGGCTCGTCGTCCTCGGCCGCCTTCACGTCGGGGCTGGCCAGCAGCAGGAAGTAGCCGTCCTCGTCCTTGTCGGGACGATAGGTCAACACCTTGGCCGACAGCTTGCCGCCGGCGGCGTCGTAGAACAGCCGGAAATCCTCGGTCGGTATCTTGTTCTTCGCCTCGTACTTGATCGTGGCGTGCTTGTTGTCGTCGCGCTCGACGTCGACCTCGTGCGAGGGACTGTACATATTCTTGATTTTGGTGTCGCTGGTAATGCGAACGCGAAAATTGATCGCCTCGATCGGATGCGACGTGTACTTGGCGGTACTCAACGGGAAGGTGAAATCGGTCAGGCCGTCGCTCTTGCGGAGCAACTGCGAATAGCGCAGCGTGACAGTCCGCTCCGCGCCGGCGGGCACCGGAAACACGCTCGTCTTGAACATGCCCGTGCCGAGCCACTCCAGCAGGGCCGGGTCTTTGTTCTGGCGGACGATTTCCTCATATTGCTTGCGGGCCTCCTTGGCGGAGAGCAGCTTCGCTTCGTATTCCTTGCCGTCCACCATCAGCGTGAGCCGATCAATCGCGCCGTCGTACGGCAGCGGGAACACGAAGCTGACCTCCATCTGTTGGCTGCCGGTGTTCACAAACGACTGCGAAACCTGGACTTTGGCGATTTGGTTGTCGATGTTCGCGTCGACCTTCAATTCCTTGATCTTGTAGGTCTGCTCAGGCTGCGGGCGTGGGACCGGCCGGGGATAGGGCCACGGATACGGCCAGGGATAGGGTGGCTCGATGATGATAATCGGCCGCGGCAATGGCACGCAGCATTTGCCGTCGGCATTGATCAGAAAGCCTTGGGCGTAGGCCGCCGCCGGCGAGCAGAGCAACGCCAGTCCCAACATCGCAATCAAGAGCCGTTTCATCGCTGAGTCTCCTTGTTCATCCAGGGCGTCTCGCCCAGTGGTGGCAGCGTCTCGCCGCCACATGACCATGTGTTGGGGGCTTCACGGACGGGACAATGGTCCCATCCTACCTTTAGTTTGACGAATCTGCCGCACTGATAGTTCCCGCCGTTTTTCGAGCGATAGCATTCCGAATTGGCCTTGTCGCATCAGTCTGCTTTTAAGAGACTCTCCGGCCCCGTCCCTCTATCGATTCGTCGCGTGATCCAATGCCATGCTCATTCGTCCAATCCAATTCGTAGCGCTATTTACGCTGCTGCTGGCGAGCGGCGCGGGCTGCAATTCCGCCGCCGGGCCGGTCGGCGGGTATCCCGACGGCCAGGTGCTGGCGGTCGAAAACCCGATGTTCATTCAAGCCGGCAGCGTCGATTCGCTTTGGGAACCGCTGGTCAGCACGGTCGACGACTTCTTTCAAATCGCCCATGAAGAACGCGTGCGGCAGGTGGGAGACATTCTTACCGAAGGCCGCATCGACACCTATCCGCTGGTTTCCGCTACCTATCTGGAGCCGTGGAGACGCGACACCGTGACGCCAACCGAACGGCTGGAGGCGACGCTACAATCGATGCGCCGCACGGCGTTGGTTCGGGTGATGCCGGCCAACGGCGGCTATCTGGTCGAGATCCAAGTTTACAAAGAAATTGAAGACGTCGCCCAGCCCGAGGGAGCGGCCATCGGCGTGGCCGAAGTCTCTCGCGCGGCGACCGCGCTCTCCTTGAACCGGCTCGGCGACCTGGAACCGATCAGCGTGCCAAGCAGACTGGGCTGGATTCCCCGCGGACGGGACTTCGCCTTGGAGCAAGTCATGCTGAGCAACCTGCGTCAGCGTCTCGCCGGACCGCAGCTGCCCGCGCTCGGTCCGACACCCTGGAATCCCCAACCGCTGCCGCCGCCTCCGCTGACCGGGCAAATGCTTCCTCCACCGCCGGCACCATGATCTTATTAAGAGACGCCGCGGCACCGACGCCGTGAAGCGTCGGTTGCAGCGTTGCCGCGACGTCTGGTCATCCTTGAGCCAACTTGAATTCGTTTATTCTCCGCTGGGCGGACGCTGGGGCCAGGGCAGCCGCTGCACTCAACCAAGTAGCAACACCATCATTCCGCCCAAGGCGGTCAAGAAAAACAACATCCGAACACTTTCAACGATCGCTTGCATCATGCGGCTTTCCATGTGAACACCTCGGTTGCTCCCCTGATTCCAAGTAAACAACGGAAGCAATCGCCGTGCCAATCCACCCGGCCGGGCGCGATCTCTGCGTCCAATCCCGATTATCGTGAGGGGAAAAGCTGCCAGGACGTCTGCCGCTGATCGTTGGCCGATCAGCATTTCAAATTGCAGCTCACGCCAAACTGTCGCTGCCGGCAAGCAGTTCATGGAGTTGGAAATGGAACTTGCCCAGTTTGCCGCCGTAGTTGCCGGCGCCGATACGCACGACTCCCGGGCCGGCGGCGGCCACGGCGGCCTGCCGCATCGCAGCGGCGACGCTCGACTCGTCGACCCCGTCGATGACGATCTCCAGCACGTGCGTGGCGGCCGGATCGAGCCGGGTCTCTACCCGGCCGCGGAGCGTGGGACAGTAGGAGTCGGCCGTGGACGCGAGCAGCTTCGGATACTTCGAACCGACCTTGCTGCCGCTGCGGGCCACTCCGCCGGGAAAGGGCAGGATCGCTCCGGGCGCGGCCCGCGCCGCCTCGGCCCCCCGCCGCGCCGCCGCCAGGGCTATCTCCAGCGAGGTCGCCTGCAAGATGATGTTTCCGCCCGCTACGCCCTTAGCCACGCCGGCGGTGTCGGATACCAGAAACTCGCCGTCCATCACCGGAATCCGCCAATAGCGGCGGCCGAACAGCAGCTTGCTTTTCTGAAAGCCGTCGCCAAAGTACCGTAACTGCTTGCCGAGAGCGATCGATTCGAGCGGTTCGTCGAGCGCGTCGTAGACGGCGGTCGTGGGACAGGTCATCAAGCATTGACCGGTCCGATTGGGAACCGCCTTCGTCAGGGCGTCCGTGGAGAAGCCAAACACCAGCACCACCGCCCCCGGCCGGCCGTCGGGCGTGGCGGCCGGTTCCAGATACCGATCGATGCCAACCTCGGCGTCGCAGGCAATTACCGAAGCGCTGTAGCCGGTGAATTCCCGCAGGCCCGCCTCGAGCCAATGCGCGTCGTGGGCGGTGACGATCAACCGGCAATAGCGCATGCCGAACGCCTCGGCAAAGGTATCCTCGATAACGGTGTCGCCAAGCTGCAAGACGAAAGCCCTCGGGCTGCGAGTTAGGGCACGGGAATAAACGCACGTGCCAGGGGCACATGCTACGAGAACCAATGTCGGGCACGCGGAACG
>JBBDLY010000121.1:0-1259 GCA_040878585.1 Pirellulales bacterium | reverse complement strand
GGCGCGAAGAAAGCTGATTCACCTGCCGCGCGAGGCGGCAGGGGTCTGGATACAACGGTATTGCAAGCTAGCCATTCAAACTCATTCACCAGCCAGACAAGCTGGCTGGGGTCTGGATTTGCCGGTAATGACAAAGCAAAGCGCTAGCCCCCGGTTGGCGCAAAAGAACCGGCCGCTAGCGCGGTGCGGCTGATGTTGTCGCGGCAATCCCCTGCGTCAATTCAACATCTTCACAGCCTCTCAGCAATAAGCAATAAGCAATACAACATACAACATACAACATGTTACTTGCCTTCCTGCACATAAGCCTCGGGCGGCTCGATCTTGCTCGGTTGTTGTTTGGCTAGCTGCACGAACTCGTCGACGCACGGCGGGCAGCAGAACGTGTACCGCCGGCCGTTCACTTGCCAATCGCAATCGGGATGCGCCTTGGTGCGGGTGATGGGGCAGAGCGCGTCGCCCGGCTGGGGGTTGAAGTCGTGCGCCGCCTGGAAGCCGACGAACTTCTCCGCGGCGGTTTGCCGGCCGTTGGCTTCGATGTCGGCCTCGCTGTAGACGCCGCCCGGCGTGAGGTACAGCTCGCGCTGCTCGTCGGCGGCAACCGCCGTTGGCATGGCCGGCTGATGGTTCGGCTCGGCCCAAACGAACGCCGCTCGGTAGCGGCCGGCGTCGATGTGCAGCGGCGAGACCGTCACTCGCAACGGCCCCTCGGCAAGCTCCTCGGGCAGCAGCCCGCTGAATCGCGAGGTTCGCTGCGGCGGGTCTCCCGGCTGTGGTTCGGCCGACAACGGCACGCGGACCACGGCGAACTCGCCGCCATGCACGTAGGCGATCGGCGCTTGCCAGGCGACGTCGATCACCTGCGAGGGGTCGCGTCCCAGCATGAACAGATGCAACCGCCGCTGCTCGTCGACCAGCGCCTCGACGTGGTAACGATCGTCGGCCAGCGAAATCAGCACGCCCCCCTGTTCGCCAACGGCGTGCGGCGGATCGGCCGGCGGCGGCGACGGCGACGGCGACGAAAAACGCGTGAACAACCACAACCCGACGATCACCACCAGCGCCAGCGGCAACAGCCAAGCATCGATCCCACGAGCGGCACGGGCGGCGGGTGAGCGGTGATTCATGGGAGGGTTCAGGGGTCAGGGTTCAGGTTTCAGGTTTCAGGTTTCAGGTTTGAGGGGTTGTGAAGAAACTCGGCAGCAAACATCAGCCGGAGGGCGCTAGCCCCCGGTTAGCGCCGAGAAACCGGCCGCTAG
>JBBDLY010000120.1:0-1261 GCA_040878585.1 Pirellulales bacterium | reverse complement strand
GACGGCGCGGCTGCGGGCGGCCGTCGCTCGGCTTCAGCAGCTTCTCGCGCCGGTGCACGACGCGGCCGATTCCCTGGAAGCGATCGCTGCCGCCATTCGCAAGCTATTGGTCGAAGTGTACGGAGACCGCGAACTCTCGCGGCTGGTCGAGGCGGACCACTACTTGCTGGCCGCCTGTCGGACGATCGACTCCACGATCGACGAAATCGTCACGGTCGATCCCACATTGCGACCAACCCTCTCGCCGCCGCAGTTTGTGCGGTTGCTCCTGGAGGAACTAGCAGGCGAAATGATCGCCTCGCTGGTCGATCCCGCGGCCATCGAAATGCTCGGCTGGCTGGAATTGCCGTTGGACGACAAGCCGGCGCTGGTCGTAACCAGCGTGAACGAAGGGTTTGTGCCCAAGAGCGTCAACGCCGATCCGTTCCTGCCGAATCGGCTGCGGCAAGCCTTGAAGCTCGACGACAACCAACGTCGGCTGGCCCGTGACGCCTACGCCTTGCAGGTGCTGTTGGCGACGCGCAAAGAACTGACGTTGATCGTCGGCAAGGTCAACGCCGACGGCGACGCCGTCGCGCCGAGCCGGTTGCTATTTCATGAGACGGCCGACGTCGTCGCTAGACGTGCCATGCGGTTGTTCCAGGATCAGCCGACCGAGACGCCGCGTCCGCTGGCCACCCGCTTACCGCCGCCGCAGGTTGCCTCCGGCTTCTACGTGCCGTTGCCAAGACCGCGTCCGCCGGTCGAGTCGCTGGCGGTGACTGCATTTCGCACTTATTTGGCGTGTCCCTATCGGTTCTACTTGGCACACGTATTGAGATTGGCGGCGGGCGGCGACGAAGCCGCCGAGATGGACGGCGGTGCCTTCGGCTCGCTGCTGCACGACGTGTTGGCCAAGTTCGGCGCCAGCGAAGCGAAGCATCTGGAGGACGCCCGACCGATCGAGGAGTTTTTAGAAGCGGAACTGGCCCGGCAGGCGAAGCAGAAGTTTGGCAAGTTTCATCTGCCTTCGGTCGAAGTGCAGCTCGCGCAGCTCCGCTCCAGGCTGTTCGCCTTCGCCCGCTGGCAGGCCGACTGGGCGCGGCAAGGTTGGCGAATCCAACACACCGAATGGAAGCCGCAGCCTTCCGAGGCGCCGTTCGAGGTCGACGGCCGAGCGATCGATTTGCGAGGCCGCGTCGATCGGATCGATTTCAACGAAGCTACCGGCGAGTGGATGATTTTCGATTACAAGTCGGGCAACAACGCCGTGACGCCGGCG
>JBBDLY010000119.1:0-6684 GCA_040878585.1 Pirellulales bacterium | reverse complement strand
CGACATTGATGATCACCCGCGCGACCAGCGGCGATTCGGGGGGCGATTTCAGTCTAAGCACCATTCACGGCTTCCGGTCGCGCCAGTTCGACATCGCCAACGGGACCAGCTTCGCCCCGCGACTGTTAGTTGTGCTGGAGGTTCCGGAGACGAGCACTTTTGCCACCGCAAGCGCAGGTTTCGCCCTGCTGGCATTGCTGGGGCTGTTCCGCTGCCGTAGCAAACGAGAATAGCGGCCTGCCAAGTGCGAGTTCGCTTGATTAACACATAAGGGGATCGTTGCTTTCGCATCACTTACCCATTTCTGGACGCCCAGCGGCAACCAACAACGATGAACCGTCACAAGCACCCGCAACTAGACTCCGATCGCCGAGCGTTTACCCTCGTAGAACTGCTGGTGGTAATCGCCATCATCGGCATCTTGATCGCGCTGCTGTTGCCGGCGGTGCAGAGCGCTCGCGAGGCGGCGCGGCGGCTGCAGTGCAGCAACCAACTGCGGCAGCTTGGGCTGGCGCTGCACAACTACCATGCCACGCACGGCACGTTTCCGCCCGGTGGAATCACCAAGCTGCCGGTCAGTAACTGCTTGCTCGCCGGCACGCCTTCGCAGGATACCGGCCCCAACTGGGCGATCCTGATACTGCCGTATCTGGAAGGCAAGGGACTCTACGACCGCTACGACTTCAACGGCACGTTCGCCGGCACCTCCTGGGTTACCACGGCCGACAACTTCGACGTGCAGTTCTCGGTGAACAGCCATTTCCACTGTCCGTCCGATCCCGACGCCGACGGCACGACGCCGCACACCAACTACTATGGCTGCCAGGGAGGCGGGGCCACGCCCAAGTGTACCGCTCCGGCCGACAGCCGCCGGGTGTTCTTTCACAACGGGGTGTTCCACAACAATTCCCGCGTGCGAATCGCCGACATCCACGACGGCACCACCAACGTGATCATGCTGGGAGAAACACGCTACGCGCCGCACATCCGCGCCGAAGCACCCTCGGTGCCGTACACCAGTTGGGATACCGGTCTGCGAGTGTGGGGCAACGGCGGCGAGTTCGCGCTCCCTTCCGGGCTGTGCGCGGCGATGGAAGGAATCAACTCATCGGATTTTCGACCGTCGAACGGCGGTTGGGCGGCGCATGTTTGCACGTCGACTTTCGGCAGCCACCATCCGGGCGGCGCCCACTTCGCCCTGGCCGACGGCAGCGTGCAGTTTATCGGCGAGTCGATCGACCTGGCCACCTATCGCTCGCTAGGGGCGATCAACGACGGTATGCCGCTGGGAGGCTTTGCGCCGCAGTAGAAATGAGGGAAACACTTGAGCCGATGGAAGCAGTAATCAAACCACGGAGGGCACGAAGGACACGAAGTAGGCAACATTCTGAAAATGCGACTCACCTGTGTCGAAAGTGACGGCGAGCTAGGAGTCGTCGTTGGCAAAACTGCATCCGATTGGCTGTAAGCCGATCTGTTCTCTCCGTCGTTCTTCCTTCGTGCTCTTCGTGACCTTCGTGGTGGAATTGTTGGATTGGTATGTCAGAGGGCTAAAGTGTTACAAACAATGAAACACGTGCAAAACATGCTTTGCCTGGCGGCCTTCGTGCTGGCGTTGGTGGGCTGCCGCGACGACGGCCCGCCCCGTTACCAAGTCCATGGCCGCGTCACCTACGACGGTCGACCTGTACCGGCGGGGCGCGTTATATTTGAACCAGACGCCGCCGCCGGCGGAAAAGGCCCGGCCGGCTACGCCGACATCGCCAACGGCAGCTACCGCACGCTCTCCGACAAGGGAGTCGTGGGAGGGCCGCATCAGATACGGGTGATTTGCCTCAGCGGCGCGGCCGAGGGAGAATTGGCCGAAGGCCGCATGCTCTGCCCCGAATACCGCGAAACGGTCGACTTGCCATCCGACAACGCAGAGCACAACATAGATGTACCTTCGTCGTTGTCTTGGCAGCGATCAGCGATAAGGCAGTTTGAACAGGAGGAAGAGCGGGCCGGAAACTAGCCGCGGAGCGGCGACAGGACGTAGCCTGGGGTGGAGTCCCGCGAGCGAATAGCGAGCAGGGCGGAACCCCAGGTATACGTCATGCAATCGATAACGGCCGAGCAAATTGCGAGAATTCTGTCGGAGCATTGACCAAGGCCGAATTAAGCCGAAGTCGGCCTCGGCTAGTTGCGGCCTCGGTCAATCCTCCGATTGAAAACAGACAAGTAGCTCGGCCGCCGATACATGCCACACGCTTACCTGGGACTGACGTCCCAGGCTAAGTCCTTTCGCCGCTCCGCGGCTCGTTTGACTACAACAATACCCACATCTACGTGCGAAATGCTTCTAAGTTAAAGGGAAACTATGAAATCGAAACCTTGCGTCCTTCTCATCATATTGCTGGGATCACTGGCCCCGCTCGCTTCCGCGCACGAGGTGTTGGTCGAGGCCGAAAGCTTCGACGAGCATGGCGGCTGGAAGCTCGATACCCAGTTCATCAAGAACATGGGGTCTCCCTATCTGTTGGCCCACGGCCTGGGCCGGCCGGTCGACGATGCAACCACGACCGTCGAATTCCCCGCCGCGGGCGAGTACCGTGTGTTCGTGCGGACCAAGGACTGGGTGGCTCAATGGAAGGCGCCCGGCACGCCGGGGCGGTTTCAGCTGCTCGTCAACGGCGAGCCGCTCAAGCAACCGTTTGGCACCCAGGGCGCGCAGTGGTTCTGGCACGACGGCGGCACGGTCAAGATCGACGACACCCAGGTTAAATTGGCGCTGCGCGATCTGACCGGCTTCGCCGGCCGTTGCGACGCCGTCTACTTCACCACCGGCGACGCGCCGCCGCCGAACGAATCACAGATCCTTCCCGCCTGGCGCCGCGATCTGCTCGGCCTGGCCAAGGAGCCTGCCCTGCACGACGGCTACGACCTGGTCGTGGTCGGCGGCGGCTACAGCGGCATGGGGGCGGCGATCTCGGCCGCTCGCATGGGCTGCAAGGTGGCGCTGATTCAGAACCGGCCCGTGCTGGGCGGCAACGGCTCCAGCGAGGTGCGGGTGTGGTCGATGGGCCTGATCCGCCGCGGCAAGTATCCGCGAGTCGGCGAGATCGTCGAGGAGTTCGCCGACAGCGCCAAGAAGTCGCCTGGCACCTACGAGGAGTTTGGCGACGCAAAGAAGGAGGCGCTCGTTCGGGCCGAACCGAACATCGATCTGTTCCTCAACCATCACGCCTACCAGGTCGACACCCAAGACGAACGGATCACGGGGGTCCACGCCTTCGACACCCGGACCAGCGAACACAAAAAGTTTACCGGCCGGCTGTACGTCGATTGCACCGGCCACGGCACGGTCGGCCATCTGGCCGGCGCCGATTGGGACATGACGCCCGAGGGCCGCATGGGCATGAGCAACATGTGGGCCTGGGCCGAGGGGAAGACGCCTGTGGCGTTTCCCGAAACGCCCTGGGCGCTCGATCTGGAAATGAAGGATTTTCCCTATCCGCGCGACTTTCACGGGCAATGGTTCTGGGAAAGCGGCTACGACAAGCATCCGATTGACGAGGCCGAAAGCATTCGCGATTGGAACTTGCGAGCCGTCTACGGCGCCTTCAACGCCATGAAGAATCGCGACGGGGCGGACAAGCACAAGAACGCCTATCTCACCTGGATCGCCTTCATCGGCGGCCCGCGGGAGTCGCGGCGGCTGATGGGGGACGTGGTGCTTACCCAAGACGACATCGTCAACAAGAAGCAATTCCCCGACGGCTGCGTGCCGAGCACCTGGTCGATCGACTTGCATTACCCCAAGCAGCAGTACGCAAAGAAATATCCCGACAATCCGTTCATCGCGGTTGCCGTCCACGACCGCCGCGTCGATCGCAGTTTCGGCTATCCGGTACCGTACCGCTGCTTCTATTCCCGCAACATTGGCAACCTGTTCATGGCCGGCCGCTGCATCAGCGTCACCCATGAGGCGCTCGGCACGGTGCGGGTGATGAAAACCTGCGGCATGATGGGCGAAGTGGTCGGCCGGGCGGCCAGCCTGTGCGTGCTGCACGATTGCGACCCCCGCGATGTGTATGAACAGCATTGGGACGAAATGGACAAGCTACTTAAGCTGCCGGGCAAGGCGCGGCGGTCGACCGTCGGGGACGAGATTGAGATCCCCGACGACGCCTTGCCGCAGGCCGGCAAGCATGGTCCCCCCACCGGACTCGATCCGGCTCGGCTCGACGGCATCGTGGTCGACGACGTCGACGCGCAGCGGTCCGGCCCCTGGCAGGCCGGCACCGGTCTGAAAGGTTACGTCGGCTGGAGCTATCTGTACGCCGGCGGCGACAGCGGGGCGACCATCCGCTTCGAGGTCAAGCCGCCCGAGGCGGGCCGCTTCGACATTCGCCTGGCCTACTTAGCGCATGAGAATCGCGGCAAGAACGTGCTGGTCAAGGTTCATACCGAGGGCAAGTCGAAGGAACTGCGGCTCGACATGACCAAACAGCCGCCAATCGACGAATCGTTCATCTCGCTGGGGCAGATGGACCTAAAGAAGGATCAGACGGTCGCCGTCGAGGTGTTGTCCGACGGCGCCGGCGGCAATGTCCATGCCGACGCCATTCAAGTGCTGCGAGTGGAATGAGCGACCACGCGAGCAAGCATCGCGCCCGGGGGATCGCCGTGCACGGCTGCCGCTTGGCGCTGTTGGCGATGGTGTTGCTGCTGATTCATTTCAAGTATCGGCAGCATCTCGCCGCGCAGCCCACCGCCGCCGCAACCGATCTCGATCTGGCCGTGGTTGGCGAGCTGTTTCCAGCGGCGGCCGCTGTGAACGAACCGGCTGGCGACGGCGACGGACGCGCCGTGTTGGATGCGAATGACAACGTGCTGGGCCGCGTGATCCAGACGTCGCCGACGGCCGATCACATCGTCGGCTTCTCCGGCCCCACCAATATGCTGATCGCGCTCGATGCCGACGGCCGCATTGCTGGCTTTGCCATACTCAGCAGCCGCGACACCCGCGACCATGTGCGGCAGATAGAGCCGGTCAACACGTTTCTTGCGCCGCTGATCGGACTGGCTCCGTCGCAGGCGGTCGCCGCGGTCGGCAACGTCGATGCGGTTTCGGGCGCCACGCTCACCAGCATGGCGATTCAGGAAGGCATCGCCTTGCGATTGGGCGGCGAACGGCGGTCGCTCCGCTTTCCCGAACCGCTGACGGTGGAAGACGCGCGACCGTTGTTTCCCGACGTCGCCGCGGTTCGGCAAGACCAGCGACATGCGTCACTCTGGGAAGTGCGTGACGCTCAAGACGTCCGCCAAGGCACGTTGCTGCGGACCGCGCCGGCGGCCGACAACATCGTCGGCTACCAGGGACCGACCGAAACGCTGATCGGACTCGATCCGCAGGGCCTCATTGTCGGTATCCGGCTGCGCAAGTCGTATGACAACGAACCTTATGTCGGCTACGTGGCCGAGGACGAGTGGTACTTTCTCACGCTGTTTAACGACATGACGCTGGAGGAATTGGCCCGGCTCGATCTGGCGGAGGCGGAGATCGAAGGGGTCTCCGGCGCCACCATGACCAGCATGGCGGTCGCTCACGGCCTGATCGCCGCCGCTGAGGCGCGGCAGCAGGCGGCCCACGCCGAACCGCCGCCGGCCAAGCCGTGGCTGGCCTGGACGGCGCGCGACTACGGCACCGGCGCGGTGATTGCCTTGGGACTGCTGATCGGCATGACCTCGCTGCGCGCCAACAAGTGGCTGAGAGTCGGTTTCCAATTGCTGCTGATCGGTTACCTCGGCTTGATGAACGGCGACATGCTTTCGCAGGCGATGTTGGTCGGCTGGGCGCAGGCGGGCGTGCCGTGGCGAACCGCCGGCGGACTGCTGCTGCTGACCGTCGCGGCGCTAATCGTTCCGGTGGCGACCCGCCGCAACATTTACTGCTCGCATCTTTGCCCGCACGGAGCGGTGCAGCAGTTGGTCAAGAAGCGGCTGCCGTGGCAACTCACACTGCCGCCCAAGTTGGCGGCCGTGTTGCACGCGATTCCCACGCTACTGTTGGCGTGGTGCATCTTGGTCGCCATGCTACTGCTGCCGTTTAGCTTAGTCGACATCGAACCGTTCGACGCCTGGGTGTTCTACGTGGCGGGTTGGGCGACGATCACGGTGGCGGTGGTCGGCTTGGGTGCCTCGCTGTTCGTGCCAATGGCCTACTGCCGTTACGGTTGCCCGACCGGCGCGCTGCTCAACTGGCTGCGATTCAACGCCCGCAGCGACCAATGGACGCGCCGCGACTGGGTGGCGCTGGGGCTGGCCCTGCTGGCAGCCGGCCTGTGGCTCGTCTAGCGCTGCTGGTACCACTGCAGCCGACGGCAGCAGCAAGGACTCGCGATGTGCAACCCCTTCTCCCTCGGGGAGAAGGTGGCCGAAGGCCGGATGAGGGCGGCGGTGCTTGTTGGCTATGCCCTCTCCGGAGTCAGCGAGTGGCAACGCCAACTGGCGGCGCCTCCCCTCATCCGTCTGCTGCGCAGCCACCTTCTCCCCGAGAGGCTTTGAGGAAGATTGATTTGAACCACGGGATTGCCACCACAACATCAGCCGGACCGCGCTAGCGGCCGGTTGGAATCGCGGACCGATATTTTGTTAGTGAAACACATCGCAGCGCCAACCGGGGGCTAGCGCCCTGCGGCT
>JBBDLY010000118.1:0-6691 GCA_040878585.1 Pirellulales bacterium | reverse complement strand
GGGTTCCTTTCGTAAAGCCTAATTGTAGTCGGACCCAGTATACGATTAAAGTTGAATGGTTCTCTCCGCCCGCTGATTCAGCTTGCCAAGGTTTTACTTCATGGACAAGATCGCCATACCCGTTCGCACCGAGCCGCTGGCCGGGACCATCCGCCCGCCCGGCTCCAAAAGCATCACCAATCGGGCGCTGATCTGCGCCGCCCTCGCTGACGGCCGCACGCATTTGCAGGGCGTACTCGACAGCGACGACACGCGGGTGATGATCGCGGCGCTGGGCGACTTGGGGCTGTCGATTGACCACAATGTCCAACAGGCCGCGGTCGATGTGACTGGCTGCGGTGGAGTGCTGCCGGTGGACGCCGCCGAACTGTTCGTCGCCAACAGTGGCACGACGATGCGATTCCTGACGGCGCTGCTCGCGCTTGCCAAGGGACGATTCCGTATCGATGGTGTCGAGCGGATGCGCCAGCGACCGATCGGCGACCTGGTCGATGCCCTTAACAGCATAGGTGCGCAAATCGAATGCGAATCGCCGAATCAATGCCCTCCGGTGGTCCTCAATGCTCGGGGACTGTCCGGCGGCGAGGTGTCGATTCGCGGCGACGTGTCGAGTCAATTTCTCAGCGGGTTGTTAATGGCGGCGCCTCTCGCTCGGGGAGATACCACGATCCGCATCGACGGCGAGCTGGTTTCCCAGCCGTATGTCGAGATGACGCTGCGCGTGATGCGCAGCTTTGGCGTCGCCGCCGATGCGGAGGGCTTGCAGTCGTTTCATGTTCCCGGCAACCAAGCCTATCAAGCCTGCCACTACACGATCGAACCGGACGCCTCGGCGGCCAGCTACTTTTGGGCGGCTGCCGCAATTGTCGGCGGCCGGGTGACCGTCGAGGGGCTGTCCCGCGACAGCTTGCAAGGGGACGTGGCTTTTTGCGACTGTCTGGAGCAGATGGGCTGCCAGGTCGCTTACGGGCAGGATTCGGTCACCGTCGTGGGAGGCCCGCTGCGGGGAATCGACGTCGACATGAACGCTATTAGCGACACGGTGCAAACGCTGGCCGCGGTGGCCCTGTTCGCCGACGGCCCCACCCGGGTTCGCGGCGTGGCGCACAATCGATACAAGGAAACCGACCGCATTGGCGATCTCGCAACCGAACTACGAAAGGTCGGCGCCGCCGTTGAGGAACACAAGGATGGTCTGACCATTGTCCCCCAGCCACTTCAGGCCGCGGAGATCAACACCTACCACGATCATCGCATGGCGATGAGCTTGGCGCTGATTGGACTGCGAGTGCCGGGCATTGTGATCCTCAACCCGGCATGTACCGAAAAGACCTACCCGGAATACTTTGCCGATTTATTCCGTCTGTGCGGCAACGTTCAGCCGCCACCGACTTGCGGGTGAAAGAATTCAGCCGGCAAAGCCTGTCGCCGCAGGCCAGGCGAGGGCGTCTCAGCCAAGCGTTTCATGACGGACGCTGGCAGCGTCCGCCACGTGGGCGCGAACGTCTCACCCAGGCGGTTAATGGACCTTGGTCTTCGCCTGGGCGCTGGCGGCCAAAAGCTCGTCGGCACGGCGGAGCAAGGCCAGCCCTGAGTCGCACGGTGGATAATGGGCGCTCGACGGATCACATGCCTCGAACTTCGCCTGGCAATGCTGACAGACGACCCGCTTGCCAAGGTATTCCACGCGGATTCGCAGATTGCGACCGCACGTGGGGCACTCTTGGCTGTAGTACAACGGAATAGACATGGCGGTATCTCCTGCTACCGGGGACAAGAATCCGGAAGCTCGTCCGGACTGCAACATATTAACAAACCTCATATGGAAAGATCAAGAAAATTGCCTGGGAAATACCGATCCAATTGACGTTAACCTATTGTTGTATTTACACTTATGGAATTTTATCCAGGCTACTCTCGCATGGCGGGACTGGCCGGAATGCTGGCAAAATATCACTCCTTAGCGGCACTCCAAGCTGCCAGCGATGCTCACCTGTTTGATAAATGGTCGGACCAAGAATGTGGTGAAGCGCGGATTCCACTCGGCGTCGGTCGATTCCATGTAGTAGTTTTTCAGTATGGAGTACGCGGCATTTGGAGATGCCGCCCGCCGGCCGATTCTCCAGGTGGCCCGCCACGAACATCTGCCATCTGCAGGCCGTTCACCAGATTCTCAGATGAGTTGGAACCATGAAAGCTGCGACGTTGCCAAATTCGACCTTTATTGCCGCATTGGTACTGGCCTGTGGCTGGCTTGGCACGACCAGTAAAGCGCACACCGCCGAGAAAAACGATGCCGCTCCGCTACCGCCGTTTTCACAGGTGGAAGAGGTCGTCCGGAGGCATTTCGCTGCGTTGCCTGACTATCGGCCCGGCGACGTCATTAGTCAAAGCCAAGTGCAACCGCTATTCAAGCAATTGAGGCTAATGGGCTGGAATGGGGCTGGATTCCGCGAAATACTCGCCCGTGTGCCGAAGGACGAGGCGTTCTTGATTCGCACGCTGCGCACCGAACGGGGCAGGCTCTTCATGCGGCAGGTCGCTTCCTATCCGCTGGGCTACGACCGCCTGGACCGCCTGGCTGCCATTCCGAGCGGCCGAAAACTGGTCACCGACCTGATCGACGCCAAGGGAGGCTACCAATTGATTGAGTACATGACCACCAGTCGCGGCGGCATCAACCTAGGACGGCAGCTTTCGCATGTGCCTGGCGGTACCGACTTCAACAAGCCGACAGGCGAGATCTACACCGAAATCCAACTCATCGAAGCCCTGCACGAGCTATACGAAGAGTCGGCGCAACCGTAGTAGCGGAACTCGCGGAGAGTTCCGTGGCCGCTGGATTGATCTGGATGCATCGGAATTCTGGCGAATTCCGCTACGCTGGATTCCGCACTTCGCATCATCCGCATTCTGGCGAATTCAGTTCCGCAACTCAGCGGGCGCGGGTGACCGAGTGGATCACGATGTTCGCCGCCGGGATCGATTCGAAGTTGTCGCGGTCGGTGACCTGCACCTGGGATATCTTATCCACCACGTCCATTCCCTCGATCACCTTGCCGAACACGCAATAGCCGAACTCAGCGGGAGCTTCGGATTGGTGGTCGAGCGCGGGATTATCCGTCACGTTGAAGAAAAACTGCGACGTCGAACTGGCGATCACGTCGGCCTGCCGGGCCATGGCAATCGTGCCGCGGGTGTTGGACAGCCCGTTGGCCGCCTCGTTGCGGATCGGAATGCTGGACGGCTTTTCCACCAACTGCGCATCGTAGCCGCCGCCAAGGACGATAAATTGCTCGATCACTTGATGGAAGATGCAGCCGTCGTAATGTCCAGTGTCGGCATATGACAGAAAATTGTTAACGGTGACGGGCGCCTTTTCCCGGTCCAACTGCACCTTAATGTCGCCCAGCGAGGTGCTGATGAGCACCATCGGCCGCATCGGATCGGCATCCGTTTGCGCGACGGCAGGGGAACCTTCGGCGTTGTCCGGCGTCGAAGTGTTGGCGGCGGGAGGCGCCGCATAGGCCGGACTGTCAGCGTCGCCACTGGTGATATTGGCCGTCGGAGGATTGGTCGTCGGCTCCTCGGAAGCACAGCCCACAGCTAAACTGAGAATCAACGGCGCCAGCAAAAGCAATCCGAGGGGCGCGGGGCGGCGTGCAAGGCCGCAGGGCGGTGTCGTAGTGAAATCCATTCTTCCCTCCTTAGAATCGACGCTGGCCATTACCCCTGACTGGGGGGACGGCTTTTCATTCTCGATACGGGTGTTTAAGATGTACCTTGCCACAAAGTTTCGCCCACTCGCGCAATCGGCATCCTGCCGCGGCGCAAAGGTCGAAACGGAAATGCAGCGAGTCGGCATCTTCCGAAGATGGGCTGTCGAGTGCAACGTCAGTTTCTCAAGAAAAATCGGACAGATACATACGGGCCTCATCCCATGCGATCGATAGTTCGCATGCACTGTAGCGTTACGACTGGGGATCGATAAATATGGGAAGCCGAGCATTCAACCTCGTGGTGGTACTCTTTTGGCTGGCCACGATGAGTTGGTTGATGTTGGTCAAAGTGATGCCCCTGCTACGAACGGGTGATCCCCCGCTGGCCAAGTCGCAGCTTGTGGAGGAACAACTCGACTTGCCGCCGGCCTGCTGGCGCGTGCAATGGAACGAACGCGATATTGGCTGGGCCGCCACGAAGGTAGAGTCGTGTCCTGGGGGCGGATCGGACGTGGTCAGCCGCGTGGAGTTTCAGCGGCAAGCGTTCGATGAGATACCCAGCTTGGTGCGGCGCGTGCTAGACGCCATGCTCGGTTCCGGCGCCCGCTTCGATTTGAGCCTGCACAACCGCATGCATTTGGACGACCAGAACCGGCTGACGGGGTTCGACTCCGACGTCCATCTCGATCACATCCAGGAACCTTTGTTCACCGTCTGTGGCGACGTCCAGGGCGAGTTGTTGCACGTCGAATTGTTCAGCGCCGGTGACTCGCTCCATCAGCACGTGATGCGCATGGGGCAATCGCTGATTGGCGACGAATTTTCTCCGCAAACGTACATGCCCCATTTGTACCAGGGACGCACCTGGACCGAACAGGTCTTCAGCCCGCTCCCTTCGCCAACCAGTCCCGGCAAGGTTTCGTCGCGGATCATCCAAGCGACGGTCGAGCGGACCGAGTCGGTAATGTGGGGAACCGAAGTGGTACCTGCATGGCTGGTTGTCTACCGGGACGCCGAGGCCGGCGCCGGCAAGGCATCGTCGCCGGTCGGGCGGATGTGGGTCAAGCGAGACGGCATGGTCATCCGGCAGGAGGCGACGCTGCTTGGATCGCGAATTCGTTTCGAGCGACTGAGCGATGCGGAAGCCCGCTCCCTGGCCGGTCAACTGAGCGAGGATTGGCGAGCGGAAATCACTACCCCCCTGCCCCGCGCCGTTGGCCATGCTTCTCTGGAAACGGCCACTCTTGAATAGTCCCCTAGCGGCTGTCAAACTGGCCTCTGCCACAGCCCCTGTTCAGTCTGCGACCTGCTCCATGCCCGCGATGATCGAATTCCACGACGTTTCGCGGAGCTACGGCAAGAAATTGGCGGTCGATCGATTGACGCTGCGCATCGATTCCGGCCAGCTGTTCGCGTTTCTCGGCCCCAACGGGGCGGGCAAGACGACAACCATCAAAATGATGGTGGGGCTGTTGCGGCCGGGAAGTGGAACGCTCCGCATTGGCGGGTACGACGTGGTCGAGCACCCTCGCAGCGCCAATCACCTGATTGCCTACGTCCCCGACGAGCCTTATCTGTACGATAAGCTGACGGGCCGCGAATTCATGCAGTTCATCGCCGACATGTATCGCATGCCCCGCCGCGACGGCGAACGAAACATCGACCGCGAGATCGAAAATTTTGAGTTGGCCGGTTTTGTCGACGAGTTGTGCGAGAATTACTCGCACGGAATGAAACAACGCGTGGTGTTCGCCTCGGCCATGCTGCGCGATCCCAAGGTACTGGTTGTGGACGAACCGATGGTCGGGCTGGATCCCAAGAGCATCCGATTCGTCAAGGACATGCTACGAGTGCAAGCCCACAACGGGGTGACGGTCTTCATGTCGACGCATACCCTCTCGGTGGCGGAGGAAATTTCCGACCGGATCGGCATCATCCACTCCGGCCGAATTCGCTTTGATGGGACGGTCGCCGAATTGCGGCAAGCCATGGTTCGGCACGAGGATACCTTGGAAAAACTGTTCCTCGATCTAACGGCAGGCCCCCAAGAAACGTGAGCGCCGGCAATTCGGACATCGCTGCTGAAGGGGAACGACCGGACGGCGGTTTACGTGCCGGGGGGGACGACTTGCCGCGCCGCGGCGGCGCCAAGCACAAGGGGATGGCGGTCGACCTGCCTTCGCGCCCCGACGAGGCGGCTCTGTTTGGCTGGCTGCGCCGGCGGATTTTCGTCGCCTCGCTCGTCCAGTTGGCTAGTCAGCACCGCCTGCGGATGACCATGGCTGTGCTGTTGAGCATCGCCTTTTGGTTCGGCGTCTATTTTCTCGTGTATGAAGGCTTCGAGTTTTTGCGCGACAACGTCGGGCCGGCCGAAGCGTTTATCGCCACGGTCGCCCGTGTCTTTAATTTGTTCTACGCCTCGCTCATGGTGATGCTCGTCTTCTCGACCGCCATCATTCTCTATGGATCGCTTTACCGGACGCCCGAGGTGACGTTCCTGCTGACTACCCCGGCCAGTGAAGGCCGGATTTTTACCTACAAGTTTCAGGAAGCGATCTTCTTCAGCAGTTGGGGGTTTTTCCTGCTCGGCAGTCCGATGTTGGTCGCCTTTGGCGCGGTAACGGACGCACCGTGGTATTACTATGCGCTGATGTTTCCGTTCATGATTTCGTTCGTGTTCGTGCCGGCGGGAATTGGGGCGATTGTCTGCCTGGTGATCGTGCATTACTTCACCAAGCTGCGCAACTACATTAGTGCCGCGATGGTCGCCTTGGCGGCGTGCCTCGTGATCGCCGGCCTGTGGTGGCTGTTCACCCGGCACGAGAACGAGATCCTTCGCAACGAAATCTTATCGCCGGAATGGATTCGAACGGTGTTCGGCCGACTGCAGTTCGTCGAGTATCGATTCTTTCCCAGTTGGTGGCTCAGTTCCGGCATGCTGGAGGCTTCTCAAACGGAGACGGCCGATCTCG
>JBBDLY010000117.1:0-6715 GCA_040878585.1 Pirellulales bacterium | reverse complement strand
AAGAGCAATTCCTGGTCCGCATCGGCCGCACGTTCGCCGTGCCGGAAGAGACGCTGCGGCACCGCTTGCAGGAGCTGCGCCGCGCGGCGCGGCATCGCACAGCCACGATGAACGTGCCGGAATTGGCCGACGAGGAAACCCGCGAGGAGATCGCCCGCCGCCGCGATCCCTGGGAGCGCGAGTTGATCGAGATTCTGATCCAAGAGCCGGAGGCGGTCAGCCTGGCGGTCGAGTCGTTGCCGATCGATCAGCTCAAGGATGCCGACTGCCGGGCGATTTACGAACGGTTCTGGCAGCTTGCCGCGGCCGGCGTGGCGCCGGAATTCGAGCGGGTGATGCTCGAATTCGACGACCCGCGGATGAAGAGCCTGCTGGTCGAGTTGGACGAGCGCGGCCGCCAACGCGGCGGCAGCGATATCGCGATGCAATTGCCGGAAGTGCTGGCCAGTTTTCACCGTCGCCGCGACGACCACGAACGTCGCCGCATGACGGCCATGTTACGAGGAAAGGGTCTAAACGAAGGAGATGAATTAGAGGCGCTGCGTAGAGTGTTTGAACAGGAAAAGCAGCGGCACGGTATTTCCGATTCCACGGACGGATGAAGATGCCGGCGTCGCGCGGTTGATTGCTGATGGTCGCCCGTTTCAAGGGTGATCCCCCGCCGCAACCAGCCGCCAACTAGGGTCTCTTACTAGCGCACGACGCGTGAAAAGGAGTCGACTGTGGAATACTTCGATCAAGAACTGCACAAGCTGATCGCCCGAGGCAAGGCCCAAGGTTACCTGACCTACGACGAGGTCAACGAGTATCTGCCCGACGACGAGCTTAGCCCCGAGAAGCTCGACAATTTGGTCTTCGCCCTGGAAGAGCAAGGGGTCGAACTGGTCAATGAAGCCCCCGAGGACGAGTTCACCGGCGAGTTGCCCGTGCTGCCCGAGGATGACGACGCCGAGGCGATCGCCGATCCCGAGCCGGCGCTCACCGCGGCTGACATGCCGAAGCTCTCCGAAGATCCGATTCGGATGTACCTGTCGCAGATGGCGACGATCGATCTGCTGACCCGCGACGAGGAAGTGGCGCTAGCCAAGAAGATCGAGATCACCCGCAAGCGGTTTCGCCGCGCGGTGCTCGGCTGCCAGTACGCGATGGACGTGACGGTCGACACGCTCAAGAAGGTGCAGGCGGGCGAGTTGCCGTTCGATCGCACGATCAAGGTGTCGCTCACCGAACAGTTGACGAAGGAGCAGATCCAGGCCCGCATGCCGCACAATCTGCGGACGCTCGATCATCTACTGGCCAACAATCGCCGCGACTTTGCCAAGCTGTTGCGCAAATCGACCACCAGCGAAGAGAAGCAAGCCGCGCGGCGGCGGTTCCTCAATTCGCGTCACAAAACGCTGCAGTTAGTGGAGGAACTCAGCCTCCGCACCCGCCGCGTGCAGCCGCTGAAGAACGAATTGCGAGAATTCCTCAAGCGGATGGAATATCTCAAGCAGCGGCTGGACGCCACCCGCGACAACCCGACCCTCGCACTGCAGCGATCCGAGTGGAAGCGGGAGCTGCATGATATCATGATGATCACCAAGGAAAGCCCGACCAGCCTGAAGAATCGACTGGCGCAAATCGAGAAGCTGTTCAACGATTACGAAAGCGTCAAGCGAGATCTTTCCAGCGGCAATCTGCGGCTGGTCGTCTCAATTGCCAAAAAATACCGCAATCGCGGGTTGAGTTTTCTGGATCTGATCCAGGAAGGCAACACCGGACTGATGCGGGCGGTCGACAAGTACGAGTATCGCCGCGGGTTCAAATTTTCGACGTATGCCACCTGGTGGATTCGTCAGGCGATTACCCGCGCGATCGCCGATCAGGGCCGCACGATTCGAATTCCGGTCCACATGATCGACGTGCTGAGCAAGCTGCGGCAGGCGGAAAAGCGGTTCGTGCAGGAGCATGGCTACGAGCCGACCACCGAGGAAATGGCGGATGCCGCCGGCTACACGGTGGAGGAAGCCCGGCGGGTATTGGCGATTGGCAAGCACCCGGCGAGCCTTGACCGTCCGGTCGGAGAAAGCGAAGATAATTCATTCGGAGAGTTTCTCGAGGACAAGGAGTCGGACAATCCGCTCCGCAGTGCCAACCAAGGCTTGTTGCGTGACAAAATCGAAGGGCTGCTCAAGACGCTTACCTACCGCGAGCGAGAGATCATCCGTCTCCGCTACGGCTTGGGTGACGGCTACACCTACACCTTGGAAGAAGTCGGACGCATCTTCAAAGTCACCCGCGAACGCGTGCGGCAGATCGAAGCCAAGGCGGTGCAGAAGCTGCAACATCCGGTTCGCAGCCAGCAGTTGGCCGGCTTCCTGTCGGGTGTTACCTCCGACGCGGCGTGAGGCGACAAGCCGCCGCGCGCGTTCGTTGAGTTGTTTACCGTTTGAATATTCCAGCCGTCGGTCGCGAGACCGGCGGCTTTTTTTATAGCGAGCGAAGGAATTTGGTCATGTCGGTTACCGCAAAGATGTTGGGCGAATTGCACGAACTGCACATGCGCCTGGGAGAGCTTACCCGAGCGTTGGAACGCGGCCCCAAGCAGATCAAGACGAAGGAGACGACCGTCAAACATCTGGAGGACGAACTGGAGGCCGCCAGGCAGCGCAAGAAGCAGGCGCAGATGGAATTGGACAAGAAGCAGCAGAATCTGCAATCGTCGGAGGCCAAGATCGCCAGCCTGCAGACCAAGTTGAACACCTGTTCCACCAACAAGGAGTATCAACTGCTGCAAGAGCAGATCGCCGCCGACGAGATGGCCAAGAGCGTAATCGAAGACGAAATCCTCGAAGCGTTCGACAAACAGGAAATGCTCAAGGCCGCCATCGACGCATCGGAGGAGCATTTGAAAAAAGGGCGGCTCGATCTGGAAAAGGTGAAACAGAAGGTTTCCGCCGAGACGGCCGGACTGGAGCAGCAGGCTGCGGCGGTCCGCGGCGAACTGGAGGCGGCCGAAGGCGCCTTGCCGATCGAGTTCCGCAACGAGTTCCAACGGATGGTCCGGCACCGGGGCGAGGACGCCATGGCTCGGGCGGAGGAGAACGTCTGCACCGGCTGCTATCAAAGCCTCACACCGAACATGCAGGCGGAACTGTCGATGGGCAAGGTCGCCGTCTGCAAAGGCTGCGGCCGGCTGCTCTACGAGGCAGGTAGCTGAACGCAAACCGTAGCGGAACTTGCCTAGAGTTCCGAGGCGTCGGAGATACCGTAGCGGAACTCGCCTAGAGTTCCGAAGCGTTGCCGATACCGTAGCGAAACTCGCCAAGAATTCCGAAGCGTGGCCGATACCGTAGCGGAACTCGCCTAGAGTTCCGAGGCGCCGGAGATACCGTAGCGGAACTCGCCAAGAGTTCCGAGGCGTTGCAGAAAGGATGGCAATAGGTGCTGCCGCCGAATTCTAGGCGAATTCAGCTACAACGCTCCGAATTCTTGATGAATTCGGCTACATGCCGGCGAATCCAACTACTTTGCGGCTTGCTCTTTACATTGCTCGTCAATTTGCCCACAATGGGTCTTTCGGCTCCGCTTTACCGGCGGGGCCGCGTTTTTTTGCGCCAATCGAACCGTCGAACCGTCGTGGGCCTTGCAGTCGTCGTTCGTTCGACCTTCCCTGGCGGCAGCGGTTCCGAGTTTTTTGTTTGAGAATTGGAGAGGATCTGATGAGCGAGTCGATTCCCATGACGCGCGAAGGCTACAACAAGATCAAGGCCGAAGTCGAGCGGATGGAGCAAGACGAAATGCCGCTGATCATGAACCGTCTGGCCGAAGCCCGCGCCGAGGGAGATCTCAAGGAAAACGCCGAGTACCACGGCGCTCGCGAGAGCCAGGGCATGCTGCAAGCCAAGATCAACGAGCTGAAGGGCAAGTTGGCTCGGGCCAGCATCGTCGACACCTCGAATCTGCCCAAGGACCAGGTCGTGTTCGGCTGCACGGTGGTGGTTCGCGATCTGGATTTCGGCGACGAAGAGCGGTTCACGTTCGTCGGCGCCGGCGAGGAAGACTACGACGCCGGCCGCATTCTCGTCAGCAGCCCGCTGGCGCAAGGTCTGATGGGCTCCAAGGTGGGCCACAAGGTCGACGTGGAAGTACCGGCCGGCACGGTCAAGTTCGAGATTCTGGAGATTTTGTTCGAGGAGTAGGAGTTGGGATCGCCAAGCTTGTCGCGAGCAAATCACTCGCCCTGGCCGTGCTACGCATGGTAGTCTAACAGTGTCTGGTGCCGTCGACGCCGACAGTGCAAAGCCACAGAGCAACCGACTACAACTCGCAGTGGAAAGAGCATCTTATGCAATCAGGCGGAAACCATTTGCCTTCTTGATGAAGGCTTTGTTCGGCCATTGTGTCTTGTCTGGGGGCAGGTGAATCTTGCCTAGAGAAGACTTGAATCCCACTATTCCGCCATCAAGTTTGAGTGCCGCTAATTGAGCTTCTTTTGCTGGATTGATTTTCATCGTAAGGGAATCATCAAGGTAGATTAGCCCATTGTCATACGCTCGATGGTAGGTAGGAGACAGTGCAAGACCATTGCGCACAGTGTCTATGCTCCCTGGAGATCCTACGGGTAAGATGTGGGCGGCATCGACTAGGCGTAACTGCATTCTCGTGACAGCACAGCGATGCCCGTAAGCGTGCATAACTTGCTGGCGAAAGTTCGCACTGCGAGCTAGTCGCCTAACTGTCTGTACGATACGCTGCCTTGGCTTCGTAAGCTCAGACAATTCATCGTCTGGAATGTCTTCCATCGAAGATGCACGCTCAAGTAGATTGTATGTCTGTAATGCCCCACCGTATCTGTGCATGGCAGTAGCATTAGCAACATAGGTCATAAGCTGGTCAGGTCTAATGCCGATGGCTATCTCTTGATTCGACTTTCGATCAAAGGCAAGCCCGTCTTGCAGAGCCTTTCTCACAGTGCGAATGTCAATCTGTACCGAGGGAGACCCTATAGTGAATGCCTGATGCCTAGACAGATCGAAGCCAGCAAACATCTGCAAGTCTGGCTCATAACCTAGCAAGCAGGTGTAACCATTCGGATTCATCGCCAGTGGCGATGAAACAGTAGTCATCTGTATTCGATACTCATTGGACAGGCTAGGCCGTCCCCCATGCGTCAATGTCCAAGCATAGACCCACACAGAGACTGACTGATCATCAGGGGTAGCAATGGCAAATTTGCGGGGATGCTGCCTGACTGGTGAAAGCAATGCGCCGGAATGACTCGATGCTTCAATCGCATCAAGCAGTGCTGTGACCAGTTGACTAGGGCTGATTGCTGGCATATAGGCTATTTCTTTGGGGGCTTCTTCTTTTCGATTTTCCTCTCAATACCACCGTCTTGAGGCAGGGCCTCTTCCTCTAGGTTATCCCAAAGCACGCCGGGATGATATGTTTTGTATGTCGAAGCTGTTTTGCCATTGCCCCTAGCGAATAGAAGTTTCTGATTCTCGTCTTGCTCTGGATTTTCAAATCGACCCATAGCACCGGTCAGGTAGTCTTCTACAAGGTCACAGCACATCCAATTTCTATTGAGTCTTTCGCACACTTCCCCAGTGATGCAGCTACCTGCAAAGGGATCAATCACTAGGTCATTCTCATCCGTGAGCATACGAATAAAGTATTCTGGAATTGCCGAAGGAAATCGGGCAGGATGAGGGGGCAACTCATTCTCTTTGCAGTATCGCATGTAGTGAGAATTGCTTTCAGTATTCGGCACAGCAATCAAGTTAGGCGGGATTGCTGCGCCATTGTCCCTTGAAAATTTCTCGCTAATGTCATGCCCGCTAGGGCGCACTACATTGCCTTTGTAGCCATTCTTGAGAAGACCTTTCATAGACTCACTGTAAGGTACTTGCACTCGACGATTGCTTGCTTTGGGCCAAGGCGTGGGAGAAAGCCACCAAATACAATTCATGGCATCTTTGACCCTGATGCGGCGAACTGTCACCCATTCAGCAGGGCTAGGAAGCTTAGACGGATTCCACCAAAAAAAATCTTGTGCGAGATGAAAACCGCATTCTTTGCAGAGCATGATGAGTAGCTCGTAGTGATACAAGCTACGGGTAGGCTGTCCTGAAATCCATGCGCCGCCAATGTCGATGACCAGTGAGCCATTAGGCTTGAGGGCCTTTTTGAATGCCTCACCGAATGGCTTAAACCATTCAAGGTACTCGTGAGCATCGACGTTGCCGTATTGTTTCTTCCGCACTAGGCCAAAGGGGGGCGATGTGACGATGAGGTCTACGGATTCTGGGCGCACCTTCTTGTCAAAGAGCAGTAGTGAATCACCATGAAATATCTTGCCCCTAGCGGTCTTGTGGAATTGGCGCAGACTGTCGCTGTGGCCCGGCAAATCCGCAGGGGTCTTGCTACTCTTTTTTTTCGCCATTTCACTCCCTGGCATGGCTCTCTCTGTCCGTAATGGTCTGCAATAAATCCCGGTAGTTTACCAACTACGGGCCAGTGTCGCTAGCACTACGGCAGAATCCACTACGGCAGAATCCAGCCAAAAACAGCAGATACATACAATTCAGAAAAATTTGCCCGGCCGTGGTAGACCTGCTGCGTCAGGGCGAGCCATTGGTAGAAATCACTGGGCCGCAAGGCTTCTATAAATTGGCGTTTGCCGATGCTAGACGAAACGACGCATCGTCTGGAACCTCTCGATTTACGG
>JBBDLY010000116.1:0-6781 GCA_040878585.1 Pirellulales bacterium | reverse complement strand
TTTCGTTACTTCGTTTGAAACAGTTCGCAAAGGACGATGTCCTCCACGAGCGTGCCCAGCTTGTAATCGTTCTGCTTGAACTGCTCGGTCAACTGGTCAACGGTGGGTTGGTCGGAGAATTCCAGCGATCGGCCCAGTGCATAAGTCAGCAGACGCCTGACCATGCTCTCTGCGAACGCGTCCTTCTTATGATTCAGCAAATAGGCCTGCAGGCCGTCGAGGCCTTCGATCTCCGTGCTATCGGGTAGACGCGTGCTCGCGTCCACCGCGATGTGGCGATCCGGGATATTGTCGTAGACCTTCTTCAATGCCGTCTGCTGGCGCTTTTGCACGTACTGGATGTACTCAAGCAGGGTAATCGTTTCTTTCTCCTTCTCGATCCTTGCGATCTTCGTAAATGTCTTTCTCAATCGATTCTCGTCTTGCTTTTCCGGGTTGCGCGCCTGGGCGTGAGCAAACCACTCCTGCTCCGTCAGCAAGCCGCTGTTGTCGGTATCGATTTTCTTGAACTCAGCTTCCGGGTCTTCTTCGGTGGCGGCGTTGACTCTTTTCTCGAGTTCCTTCTCGTCGACCATTTTGATCTTGTTTCTAAAGACCCCAATCGCGTCAAAGTGTTCGAACGCGATACCAAACGGATCGATCTTGATATGGCACCGCGCACAGGACTCCTTTTCTACGTGGGCCGCCAGTTGCTGCTTCAGGCTCATCTGTTCGAAGCCTTCGATGTCTTCGTCAAGCTCGATGTCGGCGGGTGGGGACGGGGGTGGGTCGCCGAGGAGTCGATCGACCAGCCAGACGCCCCGGGCGATGGCGTGTGAATCTTCGCCATCGGAGTTGGCGAGGTGGATGCTGCCCTGCGCAAGCAAGCCGCCGCGATCGCTATCTTGGGGCAGCGTGACTTTCTTGAAGAGCGTCGATCCCTCACCCTTCCTGCCGGCGTAATGCCTGTCCAGGCGCTCGTTGAGGAAGGTGAAGTCGGAGTCGATAAAGTTCAACGCGCTCAGGTTCTCGCGGAGCACGTGGGCAAAGAAGTGCTGCGTCTGGGCCTTGAGGTCATCCTTCATGGCCTCATCGAACTCGGGGTAGAGTTCGAGGCTCACCGCGATCGAATCCATCCGGTACAGGGACAGCCACTGCGATGTAAACTGATCGACAAAGTCCCACGAACGCTCGTCCTTCAGCATGCGTCGTACCTCGGCCCGGAGCGTTTCCGGCGATGCCAGCTCGCCAGCCTCGGCCAGCTTGAACAGCCGGTCGTCGGGCATGTTGGACCAGAGGAAATAGGACAAGCGATTCGCCAGCTCGTAGCTGCCGAGCCTTTCGCTTGGAGCGGTTGGTCCTTTGCGTTCGACGAGGTATAGAAAGTCCGGCGCGATTAACACGCGCGCGAGACATTTCTTGATGGCCTCAACGAAGGGGTCTGTCTTGCGATGCTCAAGGTAGGCGTCATGCAAGGCGTCGACCTCTTCGCCAGACACCGGTCGCCGCCAAGCCCGCGTCATGAAATGCGTGAGGATCTCTCGGGCGTAAACGTCTTCCTTGTCGGCGTTGTCAGAGGGAATGAAGACCTGCCGGTGCGATTTCGGTGGCCAAGTTTCGTAGTACGGCCCTTTGGCAACCATGGACTGCACTTGCACGCCCTTCTTATAGCTGGTGTCATACAGCCTCAACACGAGTTCGAGGAAACCGCGCTCCGCATGGGGAATCGGAAACGCTTCGATCTTGGGGATCCTGTAACGCAGATGAACGAGATCGCCTTGTTTGGAGACCTCGGGGTCCACCGAGGCTACTTGCAAGGAATATCGCGGATTGCCTTTTTTTCTGGCCCGCTGACCGATTTCCAGGATGAAATTGCCGAAGACGTAGTCGGGGTCGTCCAAGCCACTTATCGCGACCTCCACGACAACCGGGCCTTCTCTAGGGAAATCCTTCCAGGCAAGCAGTCCACCGTGTTTCTGCGGGTTCGTGATCCTGAGAACCAAGTCCTCGTCTGGGTTGGTGATGGTGGTTGTGGTCTTGAAGTCCACGAACTTTTGCTCGGGCTGTTCGCCGGTGAAGATCGCTTCATCCAAGGCTTGGTTCGCCGCTTCGATGTAGTACTCGATCTGAAGGGCGGAGATGCCCATGTAAAAGCCATTGTTCTTGAACCCGTCGGCCGAGAACGAGTCGGGCGGGAAGTTCTTGGAGAAGTCCCCGTTCAGGGCCAGCAGTTCGTTGAGCGTGTTGTTGTACTCGTAATTGGTTAAACGACGCATCACCACGTTGCCGCCCGTGCTGCGACGTGCTTCGGCGGCTTGCTTGAATGCGCCCGTGAGCCTCGGCGAAGGCCTTGCCGATATTGCCGTAGATATATGCCGATCCCATGTAATGGTAAGCCTGATTGGACGTTCCCACTTTTTGGAAGTTCTGTTCCTCGGAGGTCAGCGCTTGGGGTCTTACCTCTTTCCGCAGCTTCCAAGCGGCTTTGTCCAGCTTCCAGGGTTGCTGCTCGGCCACTTTGGCCAACTCCGGATTCCGGGCCAACGCTTCCTTACGAGTCGCTTCTTTCAGCTTCTCCTCGATGCGCGCCAACTCCGGGTCCCAGTATTGCCCGGTCCGAACGGCCGCGACATTGCCCTCAAACTCGGGCAAGGCCGCCGGCGCTTCCTGGGCATTACGGAAAGGATGTTCCGGCTCAACGCCGCCGATTCCCAGAACGCCGATCACAAACGGCATCTTCGGCGCATGCAAGTCCTTACGAATGTCGCGGATGAAGGTAGCCATCAGGCGACTGTATTCGGAGTAGTCCTTGTCATACTTGCTGCCGGGATAGAGGCCGAGCATGTCGTTGAATCCCTGGAACCAGACGAACCCCGCGATCTCGTAGCCCGCGTCTTTGTCGTAGGCAGGGTGATACTTGCCCGGGTCGGCGAGAACCTCATTGACTCGCTCGACGATCAGGTTGTAGTACTGGCCCGTCGAGTTACCGTGCTTGACCTTTTCCTCTTCATACTTGCCCGCGCTCGGCGGCCGGAACTGCTGGAGGAGGTCCCTGCCGCCCCAGGCGGTCTTGATAATCAGGAATGGTTCGTTCAAGTATTTGTGCATGTAGATGGCGAAGGTGTATTCCGGGCCGAATGTCGTACCCGGCGTCAATTCGCCTCCAAAACCGGGCTGAAGCGGTCCCGCTTGCTCTTCGACGGGTCGTTCCTTGCCCCTCGACATATCGCCGTTTGAAAAATAGACGCCATACACATCCTCCACGGCTGACGGCAGACCATCCTTCACCTGCATGTCTTGGTACATCTGCTTGCCGTCGTCCGCCATGTTCAATCGTGCGATGGTGCGCACTTGGGCGTTGCCCTGCATATTGGACTGGCCGGCCAGGATAAAGATTTTCAGCGGTTTGGCCGCCAATGCGGCCGAATTCATGGAAGCAAGCAGGGCTGCCGCGATCAGCAGGATGCGTGTCGGGTTGTGCATGGGTCTTTCCTTTCTGCGTTGGTTCGTTCCGTCAGGTGGTCTCATGGTGGGCCTTTCCAGCAGGATCCTCGCGCTAGTCTTTCGGCTCGGATTGCGCCGGTTCATCCCGGATACTCTCCTCGATACTGATCAACTCGGGCGCCGGCGTATTTTTCATTTGCTCCAGAGCTTGCTGGAGATTCTTGACCGCCCTCTGACGATCGCGGTTGCCATTCTCCGTCCAATCCGCGATCAGCTCTTGGATGACCGGAAAATGCGGTTCCAGGTGCGTGCCGTAGGGCGCCATGGCGGGAATGCCTCTGGCCTTGCGGCCGAAGTCCCCCCAACCCTCCTCCATCAGGACATACTGCACGCCGACCGGCAGTCCCTCTTGGATGTGGTGTTTGGCCATGATGCCAATGCCGTTGACGCGCACGCCTCCGGAGAACATGACACCGCTGGGCGCAGGGTATTTGGCGGCGTCGTAAATATCGCCCCACAGGGATTTGAGATCCTCGTCGCTGAGGTGCTCAAAAACTCCTGAAGCCGCGCTCCGCGCCGCCCCATTGGGATTTCCCAGAAACGATTGGATTGCCTTGATCAGTAGTTGTCGGTCCACTTCCTCCGTGCCCCGGCCGTTGGGGAAATGGCCGACGAAGCGTTGGGCGTTCCCGCCGTAAAACAGCGTGGAGGCGATCTGGTTGTGCAGCTTGCGGGAAGGATCCCCCTCGGGATCATGCGTGGCCGCCAGCTTCAGCAGTTCGACCGCCGCCTTATCTGCGGCCGCCCCCTGCGCCAGGGCATGACCCGTGTCCGCTCCGCGTCCACGCGGCTTGCGGAACGCCCGACTGGCGTAATAGCGCAAGGTCAGATCGTTGTCGCTGCGGAGTCTGTCCACTAGGGCATCCACCGCCTCGATCGATCCGCGCCCGCCGTAGCCGAGCGCCTCGCAGGCGCCGTAGCGGGCGTAGCGGTTGGGGCTGTTGAGCATGGCCATGAGCGGCGCCATCATGTTCTGCTCGCGCCCGCCCAGTTCTTGGGCTGCCTGGTTCCGCACTACCGGAGACCAGCTTCCCAGGGCCTCGAGCAGTGCGGCGGTCGAGAGTGGGGCGGGGTCGAATTCCGCAGCCGCCACCACCTCTTGTAGTTCCGCCCCGGTGATGGCCGGAAAGCAGGAACCGCCTTTGCCGGTGATGCAAAGCTGCCTGCGGGGCAGGCAATGCTGCAGAAGCCGCGCGCCCGTAGTGCTCCAGTTTCGGTATTTGCCACGATCCTCGTTCGCCAGCGCCGACTGATGAACCGCTCCGCCGTCCGCGCGACGTTCCAGTTCTGTGAACCACCGCGTATTGCGGATGAAACACGCCGCCGCCTCTTCACCCCCGCGGGCGGCGGCAGGTGCGCCCCACAACCAGGAAAAAAAGTGGCCCGTATGCCCCTTTTCACGTTCAAGGTAAGAGGCCAGAACCATGCGGCTGAAAAAACGGGCGCCCTCCTCATGGCCGAGCAGGTCGAAAAAGATCGCGGCCTGGGAGTTCTTGCCGTTGTTGTCATGAAAGAGGGCCGGATCGTGATCGCCGTAGGGGATGGTTCCCTTGTCGACGTACCAGCGATAAAAGGTCGTCGATCGTTCAACGGCCGCGTCGACCTCGGGGTGGTCAACGCCGCATTTCTGCGCCAAAACCAACGAGATCGCGCACGTCAGACTGACCTGGTTCATCGCGCCGTAACCAGAGGGCGGGCCGTGCAGTCGCCCGCCGAACGCCGACGGGTGGGCCATCCCGTGTCCCCAGGTGCCCACTCCGCTCTGCCCCATGGCCAGCTTGGTCGAATACTCCGTGATCGCCGGCAACACATAATCATCGCCCGTCGCCAGGTAGTATTCGGTCAGGAACAGGTTGGTATATCCCCACCACCAACTCGTCAATCCGGGACGGTCGATATTGAGCCGCAGGTCCGGGGGACCCTTACTGCGGGCAAATTCCTGGATCATCGGCAGATACTTCTCTTCACCGGTAGCCAGCAGACCCAGTACGTCGATCAGCCCATCGATCCCGCCCCAGTTTTTCTTGGCGCCCTCCTTGGCAGAAAAGCGGTGCTTGATGATCGACTGACACGACGCATCCACAATCGCGAGGGTCTTCTCGCATTCCCACGGCGAGGTATCGCTGTAACTGCCCATCACCGCCAGCGTCAGCACGACCGACTCCGTTTTGCCCTCGCGCCAAATAGGCAGCACCAGCCGCCCGCCGTGTTCCTGCTTCTCAGCTTCGGTGATCGCGGCTGAGAAGACCTTGCGAACCTCGCGGCCGAAGCGGGCATCGCCTCCGGCTCGGCTCTCCGCGGCCGAAGAAGACACCGCGAGGATCACATCGCCTACCTCCAGCACGCCGTCGGCCGGCGATCCCTCCGCAATACTTTCAACCCGTAGCGCCGCACGCGCGTCCGACTCCGATTCCGCCGGATCGGCGATCACCGTCGCAATCGCGCCCGTGGGCCCCAGCGCCAAGTGCTCGCCGGACTTGACGGCCTTCCACGCGGCGTAGTCCATTTCAACGGGCACGCCCGCGTCTTCCGCGCCGGCGTTCTGCGACAGCGCCGTCAAGCTCCACAGTACCACGATCATCGCGATCGATTTGCCGGCGCTGACGAACATCGTACGAACCATACGTGCGCTCCTGTACTTAAGAGGATTCTCAGGACGGCAATGAGCACTTGGGCGACACTGCCGATTGGGGGAGGAAATGGTGGAGGGGATCTCAACTCGGTTGGCAGGGATCTCTCCGCTGCCTGGTAGCCGCAGGGTAGAGTTCGCGCTGTCTTGCACACTTCGATAACGACGCCAGTACCGCGAATCGGAAAGATGCCTGTTTGCCGTCCTGGCAATCCCGCATTATACTTGAAGCGAACCGCGTCTCCGAGAAAATCTTCCCCGTTTTTGCGAACGCCGCCTCATGCCTCCGAAACGCCGTGTGGCAGTGAAGTTCGAGTTGGAGATGCCGCACAAGCGGCATGCCGATGTGTTTGCCGGCACGCAGCAGTACGCCCGCGAGCACGGCTGGCAGACAATCATCGACGAGTTCGCCGCCGAAACACTGGAGCACAGCGGGACAGAGTCGCCGCCCTACGACGGCGTCATCGGACGGGCCAACGAGCAGCTCGCCCGGTGGGCCGTGACGCACGGTCTGCCGGTGGTCAACGTCTGGCTTGCCTCGCCCGTCTGCGACCGGTTGCCCGGCGTGTTTCCCGACTATGCGGCCGCCGGTCGCCTGCGGGCGGAGCATCTACTGGCCCGGGGGCTGCGTCGCTTCTCGGTGATTACCCGCAACGACCGCAGCGGCAA
>JBBDLY010000115.1:0-6810 GCA_040878585.1 Pirellulales bacterium | reverse complement strand
AACAACTCGTACAACTCGTTGGCGCCGGCCGAACGGGCCATGGCCGCCACCGCGGCGTCGGCCTCTGCTTCGTTCCAGTGGTCCATTGCGGCAACGAACTGCCCACGCGCCTTGCTGGCCGCGGGCACCGCCGCTTCGTCGACCGGGGCCATCGACCAGCCCCGCTCTCGCTCGTCGCGGCCTTGGGCCTCTTTGAAATAGTCGAGGGACCAAAAGATCGGCAGCCAACGATGTTCCGGCGGCGAAGACAGGCTCGCCAGGTGCGCCGAGTTGACGACCAGCACCGTATGAAACTTGTGACCCACCGAGGGACGCGGCTCCACGTTGCGAACGGCGGCCAGCAGCAACGCGGCGAGCAGTTCGCGGTAGCTGGTACCTTGCTTGATCTTGGCGGCAACTTCCTCCAGCAATCGCTCGCGCGGGGTGGTCTCAATAAAGACAACCAGCGGCTCGATGCCGCTATCCAGCCGCACCAGGTTGGGATCCAACTTGGCTTCGGCGGCCGAGACCGCAGGCAAACCGCTCCAGAATTGCGAATCGCCGAATGAGAGCGTCGCACCGGCCGCTGCACCGATAACTTGCCGTCGTGAGAGCCTGGCAAACATGGACTGAACCTCCAAGTGAGTGAGGGTGAGGCGGACAGCTTCCCATCAGCCTTCATCTTACGGCTTGAGTGCCAATCTGTCTCTAGCTGCGTCGAAATGACGGGGCGTTTCAACACAAGTCGCTTGGGACAGTTCACTTTCCATGAAGATTGTTCTAAAAGCGTTCAACATGATTGCGAAAGGCGCCCATGCGCCGGATAATCGCGGTAATGGACTATCACTGGAGTTCCCCCCATCCGAGAAAGGCCCGCGCCATGTTCCCTTTTCATCGCTCACTCGTTGCTGTTGCCGTTGCCGCTGCGGTTTCGCTGTGCATAGTCCAGGCCGCAGCCGCGGAGGTTCCAAAGGCGATGCCTGCGGAGGAACGTTTGGAAAAATCGGGCCGGCACCATGAGTTTGTCGAACTCAACCGCACCGACGGCGACCCGGTTCAGGCGTTTGTCGTCTTCCCAGAGGTCAACAAGCCGGTGTCGGCGGTGATCGTGATCCATGAAAACCGCGGGCTGAACGACTGGGCGCGAAGCTTCGCCGATCAAGTGGCCGAGGCGGGCTACCTGGCGATCGCACCCGACATGCTCAGCGGAAAAGGCCCCGATGGAGGCAATACCAAGGACTTCGAGACAAGCGACGACGCGCGGACCGCGATCTACAAACTCACGCAGGAGGAAGTCACCGCGGCAGTCGACGCGGCGGTCCGTTACGCCGAGAAACACGAGGCGGCCAACGGCAAGGTAGTCGTGGTCGGCTTCTGCTGGGGAGGCGCTCAGGCGTTTCACGCGGCCACCAACGAGAACGTCGACGCCGCCTGCGTGTTTTATGGAAGCGCCCCGGATAAGGAAGTGCTGGAGAAGATCCAGGCACCCGTGTATGGGTTCTACGGCGGCAACGATTTCCGCATTACAGGAAACGTGCCGAAAGTGGCCGAACAGATGAAAGAAGCGAACAAGAAGTTCGAGCCGGTTACCTACAAGGAAGCGGGGCACGGGTTCATGCGCAGCGGGGAAGAGAAGGAACCGGAAGCTGCCAACGAAAAAGGCCGCGACGAAGCCTGGCAGCGGTTGCTCGAAGTGTTGCAAGGGGTTTGAGGCAAGAAGCGATATCTGACACACTAAGCCCAACTACTTGAAACTCCGGATGACCTCACCTGTACGAGCACGAACCAGTGTCGCTTGCGCGCGGTTCATATGAATAAGCCTTGTCGCCGTCAGGATTACTGTGGTACCAATCGACTCGATCCGTGTCGAACCAAGCAATTCACAGCCTCTCGGGCCGTGATCGCTCTCACGCCATGATCGCATCGAGCGGGCCGCTGCTGTCGCCGAACGATTTGGTGGGGGTATGCATCGCGTTGAGCATCGTCACCCACAGGTTGTTTAACGGCGTGTCCTGGGTGGACTTGATGTGTTGCCCGCTGCCGAAGGCTCCGCCGCCGCGGCCGGCGACCAGGACGGGCAGATCGAACGGCGTGTGGGCGCCGCCGTTGCCCAGCCCGCTGCCGTAGTAGACGATCGAGTTGTCCAGCAGCGTGCCGTCGCCTTCTTGAACCGACTTCATCCGCTCGACAATGTAGGCGAACAGCGACACATTGTAGCGGTCGATCTTGCGCAACTTCGCGCGGGCGTCGGGATCGGTAACCTGGTGCGACAGGTCGTGGTGGCCTTCGCGGATGCCCAGCATCGGATAGGTCTGTCCGCCAGCGGCGATACCGAGCATGAACGTGCAGACCCTGGTCGCATTGGTCTGGAAGGCCAGCACCATCAGGTCGCCCATCAGACGAACGTGGTCGCCATAGTCGGCCGGCTTGCCGGTTGGCGCGGCCATGTTCGGCGCCCCGTCGGTCGTGATGGAGGCGTGCTGGATGCGGCGCTCCAGTTGGCGGACCGAATAGAGATACTCGTCCAGCTTGTGTTGGTCGGACTTGCCCAGTTCGCGGTGCAGGCGACGGGCGTCCTCCAGCACCGAATCGAGTACGCTCTGGCGGAGCTGCGCCTGCCGGCTCTGCTCGGCGGGCGTCGCCGCTTGGTTGCTCTCGCCGAACAGCCGCTTAAAGACGCTGACCGGATTGTTGTCGGTTGGCATCGGCGACGTGGGATTGCGGTACGAAATCATCGAGCTGTAGGCGCAACTAAAGTCGCCGTCGCAGCGGCCGTTGAGCGTCGAGCCGGCAATCGAAAGCTCCAGCGACTTCAATTTCGTGTCGCCGCCGATCTGATCGGCGATCAACTGGTCGATCGACTTGCCCGCCTCGATCTTCTCCCTGCTGGGAACCTTGCCGGTCAACAGGGCGGCGGTGGGCTGAGCGTGGCCGACGCCTTTCTTTTCTCCGTAGGGAATCTGCGACAGGCCGGTCAGCACATTCACATCCGACTTGATCGGCCGCAGCGGCTCCAGGCTGTACGGCAGCTCGTAGTCGACGCCGGTGGTGACCGGCTTCCAGGCGTCGTGGACGATGCCGTTGGGGACGTACAAAAAGGCGACCCGCTTGTTCACCGCTAGGGCAGGGGCGCTCCACACGCGCGCCGGCAGCATGGCATTCAACAGGGGCAGGCCCAGGGCAACGCCCGAGCCACGCAGAAACGTTCGGCGTGATAGCGTAGGCATAATCGTATTTCCTTACGATGAGAGTCTCACTGGCGTGTGCGTAACATTGCAGTGGATGGAGCTACTTGACGACGGCTTCCACCGGGATGTCGACATAATACAAGCGCGGCTGCGGTTCGCCTTTGGCGCCGGTGGAGCGGGTTCCCTTCCCGCCGGCCTGGGTGACGATGCGCACCGCCGCTTGGTACGTGCCCGGCTGCGCCGCTCCCTTGAAGCGGACGGTGAAGGATTCCTTCTCGGGATCGGGGCCGCCCAGCAGTCCCGGTTCTTCATCGGAGCCGATCAACTTGATTGCTTGGCCGTCGTCGGTGGCGTTGTCGCCCAACAACTGGAACTGGCCGGCGTGCGGGCCGACGAGTTGGATACCGACATGTTCGGTGGACACCAGGTATTCGCGGGTTTGGTCCGCCTGCAGGGCCGCCGTGCCGTAGAGGAACGTCTCCCACGGCTTGCCGCGCTGGTCGGCAACGGTCGTCTTCTGGGCGTTGAACACGTGCCGTGGGGCGGACTCGGCCGTCTTGCCCCGCTTCACCGATTTGAATGCGATCGGCGAGTCGTCGCTGATTCCCAACCGCGGACGAACGACGTGCAACGGCGAGACGTTGCCGACGACCGTTTGCGTCTGCGTCCGTACCACCAGATTGACGTCGCTGTTCCAGGCGTCGAGCATGTTGGCGTTGCGGCGGCCGACTTGCCGGAAGCGGTGCGTCCCTTGGCCGTCGATTTGGAACCCGCCAGAGTTGGTGAACATCGATGTGTTTGCCGCCCCCGCGGTCGCCAAAAACACCGAGACTTTATCCGAATCCTTGGCCACCAACCGCACGTCGAAGTCGAAGGCCACCACCGAGCCGGGACGAATGTTGTCCGGCCCGACCAGCGAACCGTTCCAACGGTGCGAGGAGTTGGCAATGGTTGTGATGTGCGATTCGTCCGAGTCGGGCACGTATGCGATTGCCTTGAGGAAGTCGTCACTAACGTCTTGCGGACCGATCATGCCGTCCAGAAAGGTCAAATAGACCTTCTCATCGCAGGGCGCGGTGATCTCGTACCGATACGGTTCGCCCTGTTCGGGACCACCTTGCGATTCACCCACGGCCACGACCGATTCGCTGTCGGTATCGGCTTTCAGCAGTTTCTTGAGCGTGTGCAGTTCGAACGTCACCAGCTGCGCGTCGGTCGGCGCCGCGTGCGGATTGCGTCCGATCTGCAGGATCGATTGCTGGTCGGGGTTGCCGGTCAGCTCGAAGACAAACTGTTCCGGCAGCTTCTCGATGCCGATCCGGCCCGGATTGTGGCGAAAACGGAACGGTTCGGCCAGCACGATTGCCTGGACCAAGCCCGAGACCCGGTCGTCTGCTTGGACGGTCTGCGAGACGACCTGGCCGATCGGCAAGCGATCGTACATCGACAGCGTCCGGCCGAGCGCGTACACGTACATCTTTTCAGCCACGTTGCGACGAAACTGCACCGATTCCTGCCGGCCGAGCAAGTCAATCAACTGCACGGCGTCGGCGAACTTGCCGCCGTCGGGCAGTTCGCCGGAGGGATCGATCGATTCCTTGCCGTCCTGGTCGCGCCAGGCGCCGACGGCATCGTAATTCTCAAAGGCCAGCCCGAGCGCGTCCATCCGCCGATGGCACGCGGCGCATGCCTTGTTGGCGCGATGCGCCTCGAGCCGCTCACGGAGGCTCCCCTCGACCTGCACCGCCTCCAACTCCGCCACGTCGGCCGGCGGCGGCGGAGGCGGCGTGCCGAGAATTGCCTCCATGATCCACTTGCCGCGCAACACGGGCGAGGTCCGCGTCGGATGGGCGTTGATCGCCAGCACCGAGGCGTGCGTCAGCACGCCGCGACGGGGACGGTCCTGCAAGCTGATCCGCTGCAACTGATCGCCTTGAATGCCGGCAATGCCGTAATGTTCGGCCAGCCGCGCGTTGACGAAGGTGTAGTCGGCATTGAGCAACTCGGAGATGGGCCGGTCTTCGCGGACGATCGTCTCGAACAGCCGTAGCGTTTCCGCCTCCATCGCCTGCCGCAAGGCGTCGTCAAACTTGGGGTAATACTTCTCGTCAGGACGAATCGCCTGCAACCGCCGCGTCTGCAGCCACTGGCCGGCAAAGTTCTCGACCAACCCGTAGCGGACCTTTTCGTCTTTGAGCATCCGCTCGACCTGGGCCAGCAACGCCGGTTCGTTCGCCAACTCGCCCGCGCGGGCCAACGCGAACAGTTGCTCGTCCGGCATGCTGCTCCAGAGAAAGTACGACAGCCGCGTGGCCAGCTCGAAATCATCCAGCGGCCGGTTCTGACCGATTGGTCCGTCCTGCTCGATGCGGAACAAGAACGCCGGCGAGATCAAGATCCGCGTGACGCTCGCCTGCATTGATTCTTCGTAGGTATAGCCCTGTTGCTGACAGGTATCGAAGAAGTGCAACAGGTAGTGGTTCTCTAGCTCCGTTGTCGGCCGCCGAAACGCCCGTTCCTGCAAGGGCAACAAAATGCGGACGGCGAGCTGGCGGGCGTCGGCTTGCTGCGAGGGCTGTTGGTCGTCATGCGGGGCGATCGCTTGTTGGTACCAGCGGCGGGCGATCTCTTCGCCCGCCTCGGCGTAGCGTTCCATCAACAGCGGCGGCAGCGAAATCACGTCGGCCAGATTGTCAAAGCCGTGCGCCACGTCGTCCGAGGGAAACTCCCCCGTGTCGACCTCCACGCCCAGCAGGTCGCGGATCGTGTTGCGATAGTCGATCCGGGTCAGACGGCGAATCGTCACGCGACCTGGGTTGGTTTCTCCGCCGATGCTGGCTTGCAATTGTTCGTCGATCCAGGCCAGCAGCTTCTGGCGATCCTCCTCGGACAATGGTTCACCGTCGTCCGGCGGCGGCATGGTTTGCGAACGGACCCGTTCGGCGATCGTTTCCAGCGACTCAAGATCGGCCAGTGCCGCGATCAACTTGTTGGAATCGCCGGCCGACAGGTCAAGCCCCTCCTCGGGATTCTTGCCACCATGGCAACTGGCGCAATGCCGGTTCAACAGCGGCCGGATCGTCTGCTGATACTGCGGGTCGGCTTCAGCGGCGAGCAGCGAGCATGAAGCGCCGGCTACAACAGCCACAATGGTCGCCATTAAGGTTGGGCGAAATAGCCGAAACGTAATTTGAGTGGGCATAATCATCGGTGGGTGTGAACGAGGAAAGGCCGCCCGACAACCGGTCGGACGAATCATTCGTAGTCAATGCAACAGGCGGGCGATATAGGCGGGATGGCGGCGGGAACAGCAGGATCCCGAAACCGTTGTGTGGGAGCATGCATCTTAGCATAGTTGGCATTTATCAGCAAGCATTCGCCGGCATGCCGCGTCTTGCTCGCTACGAGGTCGGGCACGTTCGACAATGGCAGCTACTCGCCACTGCCGTCGGCGGCAGCAGGCTACGTCGACGCAACTCGATTCAACCCGGCTTCTTCGTGCGTGGCCCTTCTATTCGACCTCTTCGATTGACGGGTCGATTTCGCGAGCCATTTGCAAATCTGCTTGGGCCTTGTTGAGTTCACCAAGCGCCTGAAAAGCGAAACTGCGATTCAGGTACGCCCAAGAATTATTAGGATCACG
>JBBDLY010000114.1:0-1283 GCA_040878585.1 Pirellulales bacterium | reverse complement strand
CCGCTCATCAGAATGGCCGAATCCTCATGCCTCAGCGGCGACGGAATGCAGTTCAACGTCAAGCCTTCGTGGCGCCAAATCACTTCTCCCGTTTCGGCGTCATAGCTGCGAACTTCGTTGGTTCCCGGCGTAATGACCTGCGTCTTGCCCTGGTAATCAACGACAAGCGGAGTCGCCCAGGAGGAAGGCTCGTCGCGATCGACTTTCCACAAGGTCTTGCCGTCGGCGGCGTCCAGCGCGGTAATGAAGGAGTCTCCCTCGTGATCCCAGTTCACATAGACTCTGCCGTCATGCAGCGCCGGGGTCACGGCTTCGCCCCAACCGAGCCGGGTCTCCTGCCGGCCGAGTTGTTTTTCCCACAGCAGCTTGCCGTTTCTATCGAAACAGTAGATGCCGAACGAGCCAAACGAGACGATCAGCCTTTCTCCGTCGGTCACGGGAGAACCGGCGGCATAGCTGTGCGTGCTATGATGCCCTTCGTGCGGCACTCTCTCGGCGCAAGTATGCTCCCAAACCACTTTGCCGGTGTGGCGGTCGAGCGCGAAGATCATGAATTGGTGATAGTTCTCGGGCAACTCGGTTCGCTTTGCGCCGAACCGCGGATCGGGCTGCGGAACATCCTCTGGCTTGGCTTTTCTGCCGGTGTCAATGGCCGTGGTGACAAACACCCGGTTGCCCCACACAATCGGCGTGGCGCTCCCTTTGCCTTGCAGGGGCGTTTTCCAGGCAATGTTCGTATCGGCGTCCCATTTCAGCGGCGGCTGGGCCGTGCTGGAGCCGCCGTCGAACGATGGCCCCCGCCACTGCGGCCACTGCTGGGCGGGATCGATCTCGTCGGCGGCAACGCAGGAAAGCGAAGCGATCAGAAGCCCCAGGAAAATGATGGTACGCATATCGGCCCTCGGCGGAGTGAGTAACGGCGTTGACGATTGAAGGTGAACATCGCTGGCGGCCAACTTGTTGGCTCGCATGGTTTGATTGTACCGCAGCGTGCGCCGAAGTGGACCCCGATTTTCGCATCCGTTAGGGACAGCGCAAAAACTGTTTCGGAAGTTGCTTCGCCGGACGCCATGCCGACTCCAGGAACGTATTGAACAGAAGGTAACAGAGAGAACAGAGAAGTGACTCTCTGTTCCCTCCTGTTCAAACAATCCCCTGGAGTCGACATGCAGGATGGCGAAGCCGATGCGGAAGTTATTCTTGAATAGAACCTTAGCCGCCATCAGCCGCGGGCTGCGCGGATGCAGCGATTATGCCGATTTGTGCGGCGGACCACGCCGAAA
>JBBDLY010000113.1:0-6836 GCA_040878585.1 Pirellulales bacterium | reverse complement strand
CACAGTATACGCAGCCTGACCGCTGGGAGCAGTGCCGCCGGGGTGCATCGCCCCAGTTCGGCCGCCAAGCAAAAGTTCGTGGAACGGAGTGCAACCGCTCTAATTCAACTTGATCGGTCGAAACAAGGGGGCGTGCCGGTAGTAGACCTCCAGCGTGGCCGTGCTGAGCGCGGTGGCGTAGAGTCGGCCGCCGCTCTGATCGTGGTTGCTGCGGGGCGCCCAGCTCCCCGCTTCCTTGCCGTCGGCGACCTGCGAGGAGACCAGATTGTCGCGCATTTTGAGATTCCAGGCCTCCCAGTCGGCGCCGCCCACATGGTGCATCGCTTGCGTGGCGTAGTAGATGTAGTAGATACTGTTCTCGCTGCCGCCCGGCAGATGCTGGTTGAGATAATCGACCCCTTCGACCAGCCCTGGATTCTTCAGGTTCCAGCCTAGATACATGCGGCACAGTAGTCCCTCGGCGGTCATGGTCGGAGTAGGGCCTTTCTTGGGCATGTACTCGTACAGTCCCCCGTGGTCGCCTCGGGCGACGCTGTCGAGGAAATAGCCGGCCAGTTTAATGGTCGATTCCGGCACCTCCAGGTTGGCGCTCTGGGCGCTGTACAAGGCCATGATCTGCCAGCCAACGACGCTCAGGTCGCCTGCCTCGCCAGGATTGTAGCGCCAGCCGCCGGCAGGGTGTTGTGCCGCGACGATAAAGTCGATCGCCTTCTGGGCTGGAATTTTGAGCTTTTCGTCGCCCGTCAGCTTGTACGCCTCGGCCAGCACGATGGCGGCCTGTCCGTGGGCGTACATGCCGGCGTTGGCCTGGCTGTTGCCGCGGAGGTCGCCGTTTTCCTTCTGGATGGAAATTAAGTAGCCCAGTCCCTTGTCGACATTGTCCTGATAGATGCCGACCAGATGTGTTTGCCCGGCGCCGAGGAACGGCAGCAAGGCGAGCGAGGTTGCGCCGGGATCGGTCTGCATCCGTCCGCCATGGGCCTGTAGGCTCCAGCTTCCGTTGGGCCGCTGGTTGCGGGCCAGCCAATCAAGCCCTCGCGACACGGCCGCCTCGGTGCTGGAGGTGCCGCCTTCTTTTTTGACCACGTCGGCCCGCACTCGCGGATCGCGGGCGGCCAGCATTCGCTTGGCCGGGTCTTGCGACTTGATATTCGACATCACCGCCGAGATCGGCGCGGCCAACGGCAAGTTGGCGTCTCGCTCGATTTGCAGTTTCTTGGCGTCCTGCTCGCGCATCTGGCGTTTGAGATCCTCGTCGCGATCGTTGGCGTCGTAGTCTTCGGAGCTTAGCCGAACGTTCACCTCGCCTTCCTTGGTCGGATCGTCCAATTGCGTGCTGAGCGTGATAAACGGTTCGGGGCTGGACTCGGACGGCAGTAGCCATACGGCCAACAGCAGCAGCGCGGCCAGATGCAGGACCAAACTGGCGATCCAGGCGGGCAGGTCGCGAAAGGTTTGCCGGGTCCAAAGCGTCAGTGGCGCGACTTCCTGCTCCTTTCGCTTGCGCTTCAGCGCCGCCGGTTGCGATGCGGCCGAGACCCGCCGCACAGGCTGCGGAGGAGGTTGCCGGGGCGCCGGCGGCGGAGCGGCGACCTTGCCCAGCGGTTGCGAGACTGGCTGCCGCGCGCCTGGGGCGGCAACGCCGGCCGTCTTGGCGGACTCTTGCTGTTGGGCCTCGGCCAGCAGGCGTTCGGCCTGCTCCACGACCTGCTCGGACAACTCGATCCCGGTGCCGCAACTCCAGCAATCGGCCAGTTTCAGCCAAAGTCGAACCGACATCGGCGAGCCGCAGTCGGGACAGGCGCAGGCCACCACGTCCCCCTCCAGCCAAATCTCAAAGTCGCCGCGACGACGGATGCGGACATCCCACGGAAATGATTCCACCGTGGCGGAAACATTGCTAGCGATGACCTGATCGAGATCAAGATCGGTTGGTGATGTGTCTGTAGCCATTCGTTGCGGTATGCATCGGGGTTTGAATTAGTTCCATTGTACGGTAAACAACGCGTCTTTAATAGTATTTTGCCCCTTTTGGCTGGCCGATTTCTTGGTGTCCGCGGCCCCTGGCAAGTATAACCAACAGTAGCGGTGTGACATTTGCCGCGAGCCGCCCGGCGGCGAACTCCGCTAGCGGACAGGAAATGGTATGAGTCGACCGATCGACAACGAATCGAAGCAAACCGAGCCAGCGCTGCGCGATAGCGCCTCCGCACGCGAGGCGGCTCAAGCGGAAGCACTGCGGTTGATGGCCAGCCTCGAACAGCGCGTGGCGGCTCGCACGGCCGAGCTGGAGCAAGCCAACCGCAGGCTCGAGGCGGAAATCGCTGAGCACCGGCGCACCGAAACCGCGCTCCGCGAAAGCGAACAGCGGTTTCGTGAGATCGCCGAGAACATCACCGAAGTATTCTGGCTGGCCGACCGCGACAAGACCACGCTGCTCTATATCAGCCCGGCCTACGAGACGGTTTACCAGCGAAGCTGTCAAAGCATGTACGACAACCCGCTCAGCTTTCTCGAACTCGTGCATCCGGACGACCTGGAGATGGTGCGCAACAGCATCCGGATGCACGCCCTGGGCAGTCATCAGCAAACGTATCGCATCATCCGGCCCGACGGCGAAACCCGCTGGATCCACACGCGTGCCTTTCCGGTGCTCGACGCCGCGGGCAACGTGTTGCGAGTAGCGGGACTCACTGAAGACGTTACCGAGGCGCGCCGCGCCGAAGGAGCGATTCGCGAGAAGAATCAGGTGCTTGGCGGCATACTGAACAATTTACCGATGGTCGCCTGGCGGATCGACAAGAACGGGCTGGTGACGCTCTCCGAAGGGCGCGGCCTGGAACGGCTCGGTCTCTCCAATGGTGCGATGGTCGGCCGCAACGTGTTCGACTATTCGCCGGAAAACACCGAGCAGTTTCGCCGCGCCTTGGCCGGCGAAACTCTCTATTACTACACGGAAGGTCCGCCACACAATCCGTGGGCCTTCGAAACATTTCTGACACCGGACGACGTTCACGGCGGCGGCGCGCTGGGCTTCTCGATCGACGTGTCCGAGCAGAAGGCGGCTCAGGACGCGCTGCGCCAGAGTCACCAGCGGTTCAATCGGCTGGTCAATTCGCAGTTTATCGGCATCGTCATTGCCGACGGCCGCGGCGACATCTTAGAAGCCAATGACGCGTTTCTGGAAATGCTAGGTTACGATCGCGAGGTCGTGGATTTGGGCGGCCCGCGGCGCGAGCAGTTCCTGTCGGCCAAGAGCCGCTCCAAATACGATCGCAACTTCGAACAGTTGCTTCGCCGGGGAACCTGCGCCCCGATCGAACTCCTGTTGATTCGCCGCGACGGCACGCGCGTGCCGGTGCTGGTGGGCGCCACCTTGCTCGATGCGTTCGGCAAACGGTGCATGTGCATCGTACTCGACGTCAGCGAGCGCAAGCGGATCGAGAAGCGTCAACGGCGCGAGGAACGTCTGTTGCGACGGCTGCTCGATTTACAGGAGAAGGAACGCAAACTGTTCGCCTATGACGTTCACGACGGCTACGTGCAAGACGTCGTCAGCGCTAAGATGATTCTGGAAGGGCACCAGCATCGACTCCAACAGCTCGCCACCGACCATCCCGCGCTGCTGGAATCGTTTCAGGTGTCGGTCGATTTGCTGGGCAAGGCGATTAACGACGGCCGCCGTTTGATCGGCGAACTTCGCCCGATGATCCTCGACGAACAGGGCGTGCTCGGCGCAATCGAGTATCTGGCCAACGACGCCCGCGAAAAAAGCGGCGTCGCGGTCACCTTTCAGCACGAGGTGCAGTTCGACCGCCTCCCCGATCTGTTGGAGAATACCGTCTTTCGCGTGGTGCAGGAGGCGCTGAACAACGTCCGTCGCCACAGCCAATGCCGCACCGCCCAGGTCACGCTGTATCAACGCAAGGGGCACTTGGTGATCAGCGTGAGTGACGACGGCGTTGGCTTCGACAAGGCCGCGGTTCCGGAGTCGCGGTTCGGGCTGCGGGGCATTATCGAGCGGGCGCGGCTGTTTGGGGGCAAAGCCCGGATTACGTCCCAGCCCGGCCAAGGGGCCCAGGTCACCGCCCGCTTCCCGCTCGACGGCGTCGGCCGCCGCAAAAAGCGGGGAAAGAAGTTTTCCGGCTAGTCCACCTGTGCCCGTCCGCCCACGGAGGCCCTAAACTTTGCGCAGATCGCCCCACGGGGTCGCTGCGGTGACTTTCCACAAACTTGCCTGGAATAGGGACATAGCAACATGGACGGCCGTGGCCAAAAGGGGTAAGATACCCGGTTGCGTCGGCCTGACCGGGTTGGTTTTCCGCCGCCGCTGCGCTACATTTGAGTTAGCTGGTTTGCTTCGCGAATTCGCTATCCATGGCGTGTGACGTTTCAGGTTCACCCGCGAAAGTTGACGACGTACCCCTTAAGGATCGATGCATTGAGTACACTCCCCTCGGAAAGCGGCATTTCCATGGCGCCGGTCGCCCTGCCGCCCGCAAAAAACAAATCGCCCAAGACCGCACCGTCGCGGCAACCGGAAGAAGTGCCCCCGATCAGCACGCCGGCACCGCTGCGCGACAAGATTATCATGCTGATGGCCACCATCGGCCCATTGGTCGGCACGATCGCAGCTATCGCCTACGCCTGGACCAACGGCTGGATGGGCTGGAAGTACCTGGTGCTGTTCCTCGCCGCCTGGGCCGTTTCGGGCATGGGCGTTACGATCGGATTTCACCGCCTGCTAACGCACGGCTCGTTTGAGACTTTCCGTCCGATTCGCGCCATGTGGATGTTCTTCGGCGCCTTGTCGGTGGAAGGCTCCCCGCTGATTTGGTGCGCCGTCCATCGCAAGCATCACCAGTTGTCCGATCACTTGGGTGATCCCCATTCGCCCCACCTGCACGGCACGGGCGTGTGGAACACGATCAAGGGACTGTGGTACGCCCAAGTCGGCTGGCTGTTCACCAACCACTGGTCGATGCCGGACGTCGAGAAGTACGTTCCCGACTTGTTGCAAGACAAGCTGCTCGTTTCGGTCGACCGCATGTATTACCTGTGGGTGCTCGCCAGCTTGGCGATTCCGATGGCGATTGGCGGATTCCTGACCGGCAGTTGGAGTTGGGAAGGCGCTTGGCTGGGGCTGCTGTGGGGCGGTTTTGTCCGCATCTTCGTCGGCCACCACATTACCTGGTCGATCAACAGCATCTGCCACGTGTTCGGCCAGCGTCAATACGAGACGACCGACTACTCGACCAACAACGTGGTCTGCGCAATCGCCGGCTGGGGCGAAGGTTGGCACAACAACCACCACGCCTTCCCCACCTCCGCCCGGCACGGCCTCTCCTGGTGGCAGTTCGACACGAGCTGGATGGTCATCCGCACGATGGAGCTTTGCGGGCTGGCCTGGAACGTGAAGGTGCCCAGCGAAAGGGTCAAGGCACAGCGGCGAATCCGCAAGCCATAGCGGTCGCCGCAGGCAACTATCCGGTCACGCGGTAAAGGCCCGTGCTCGTCACGGGCCTTTTCATGCGCGCAGCAAGGCGATGTGCCGAACTAACAATTTAGTAACACTTCAACCGTCTGCTGCACTACGCATGGCACGGTCGGAACCAACCCTTCTCCCAAAGGGAGAAGGGTTTTGCTTCAGATGGCCGCAGTGTTACACAATTTAGCCGCTGCATGACGGGGCAAGAATGCTTATAATGGTGGCCGCACGCCGTTTCGCCTCCTCCTCCGAAGGTGCTCCGTTCATGCCCGACCGTAAGAAACTAGAAGAAGCCCTCGCCACCCTGCATGCCGAACTAAGGCAGTTGGACCACGTCGATCCCGAGGTGGAGCGGGAACTGCAAACGGCGCTGGCCGATATTGAAGTCGCCTTGGGCAACCGGTCCGAGGAGGAAGCCTCCGACGAGGAATCGCCGCCTGTCCAAGACCGGCTGACCGACGCCATGCGCCACTTTGAAGAATCTCATCCGACGCTCTCCGGGGTGATCGGCAGCGTGATCGATACCCTGAGCCGGATGGGAATTTAGCATGCCCAAATATGTCGTTCGACACGGCGCCATGCGTCAAATGAGCATTTGCAGCGGCAGCCGCAACGAAGAATTTCTCCGTGGCACGCAGGTCGTCTGCCGCACCAAGCGGGGCATGGAGACCGGCGAGGTGCTGTGCGAGGCGACCGAAGAGGCGGCCGCGCACCTGGCAGACCCGCAAACGGGTCAGATCTTTCGCGCGATGACGCCGGAGGACCACTCCGAGTGGTCGCACATTCGCAATCAAGAACGCAAGATGTTCGAGTTCAGCCGCCAAGCGATCGCGGAATCGGGCCTGGAGATGAAACTGATCGACGTCGAACAGCTATTTGGCGGCGAGCGATTCATTGTCTATTATCTTAGCGAGAACCGCGTCGATTTTCGCGAGCTGGTCAAGGTGCTCGCCGGCGAGTTTCAAACCCGCATCGAGATGCGACAGATTGGCGTTCGCGACGAAGCCAAGCTGCTTGCCGATTACGGCGACTGCGGCAAGCCGGTCTGCTGCAACACGCATCTGTCGGAGATGCCGCCCGTCTCGATGAAGATGGCCAAGCTGCAGAAGGCAACGCTCGACCCAAATAAAATTTCCGGACGCTGCGGACGCCTGAAGTGCTGCCTGCGGTACGAATACGACACCTACGAGGAACTGCAAAAAGAACTCCCCCCGATCGGTTCGGAAATCGTCACCGAGGAAGGTCGCGGCCGGGTGCTGGCGCAGGAGATTTTGGCTTCGCAAGTGCTGGTCCAGATGGAAGACATGCGACGCGTGCTGATCGAAGGCGCCCGTGTGCTCACCGTGCT
>JBBDLY010000112.1:4302-6936 GCA_040878585.1 Pirellulales bacterium | reverse complement strand
TACACCGAACTGGCCCACTCGGCCGGCATGCCGAAGATGGACATCGAGGAGCCGGAGTTGGATCCCAAGGAGAAGGTCCGCCGCATCGTCGAACGCTTCGAGCCGCTCGACAACACCGTGCAGGCAAGTTGGCTGATCGAGATGGCGCAGACGTTTTTCGGCTTCGCCGACGATCGGCTCACGCTGGACAACTGGGAATCGCTCTACGACGACTCCGCCGCCAAGATGGCCGAGCCAGACTGGCAGCAACAGGTCCTGCGCCAAAGCAAGCTTGCCGGCGTCTTCCTCACCAATGATTTTGACGATCCGCTGGAAGGTTTTGACACCAGCCTCTACATACCCTGCCTGCGAACCGACGACCTGGTGTTCCATCTGGCGCGGAGCGACGTTCGCGAGCGGCTGCAACAGGCGACCGACGTAAGCCTTAGCGACGCCCAATCGCTCCGCGATGCAATTGGCAAGCTGTTTGCGCACTTTGTCAACCACAACGCCAAGGCGTGCGCCATCTCGTTACCGCCTGGTTTTTCACCCCAGCCGATTGTCGACGCCGCCGCGGACGCCGCGTTGAACAAAGTGCTCGCTCACGGGCAACAGGCCGCCGCGGACGACCGCGAGTTGCTTAGCCACTTCGTCTTCTGGACATTGGCCGAGCATTGCGTGGAGTATGAACTGCCATTCGACCTGATGATCGGCGTCAACCGCGGCGTCTATGCGGCCGGCGTCTATCAAGGGCAAGACCTCTACGACAGCCGGGTTTCGCTGATCCAGTACCGCGAACTGTTCAACGCCTTTCCGCGACTGACGTTCCCGATCTCGGTATTGGCCAGCGTGACCAACCAGGAGCTGGTCGACTACGCCTGGATATTTCCCAACGTGGTAACCAACGGCCACTGGTGGTACAGCAACACGCCGTCGATTATCGAGCACGACCTCTCCGCCCGGCTGGAAGCCGTGCCGCAGACCAAGCAGATCGGCTACTATAGCGACATGTACAAACTGGAATTCGCGCTGCCGAAGTTCGCAATGTACAAGAGGATTCTTGCCAAGGTGCTGGCCGAGCAGTTTGTAATCGATCGCCGCTGGAGTGAAACGCGGGCCGTCGCCTTGGGCGCGCGGATCCTTCGCGGGAACGTGTCGTCGGTGTTCGGAGTCTGAAGCGGCTGCCGCTAGCCAAGACTATTCTTGCCGATCAGCCACATGTCGGTTCCAGCGGGCCATGATCGCCGCGCGATTGTTCGCCAGCGTGTCGGAATCGGGCATTCGATGCAAGGCGAACTCGAGCAGGGCCAGCGCCGCAGAGTAGTCCCCCCGGTCGAGTCGCGCTAAGGCCGCCCGATTCCACACGCCGACCTCAATTCCGCTCGGCTCTGCGGCGTGGGGATAGCGCTTAGCGACGGCGTCGAACATGTCCGTCGCGGCGTCCAGCCGGTCGGCGGCCAGGAAGGCGTCGCCTTGGCGCTCCACCAGGCTCCATCGCGCTTGGAGATAGTATGGTTCCGCGGGCCGCTTCTCCACCGCGTGGTCGAGCCGCCGCAGCGCCTGTCGCCACTCATTTTGGGCGAGCAACTGCTCGACCCGATTCTGCGTGATGTGAATTTCGTTGGAAAGAAAGTTACGATGGTCGGGGGCAATTGTTATTGCCGCGTCGAGCAAATCGAGCGCCTCATCATGCCGCTGCGAGCCGCTCAGGTCCAACGCCCAGTTGTTCAAGGTCGCCAGCAGATTGCCGCGGGCGATCTGGTTGGTGGGATCGACGCGGATCGCCAGCAAGTTCGATTCGGCTGCGGCTCGATACTCGCCGCGAGCAAGCTGCTCCACGCCCCGGTTGTAATAGATAATGCCCAGCAGCCGCACGTCGTTGACCCGCCGCCGCGACTGCGCGGCGCGATGCTCGAATCCGGTCACGCGTAGTACCATGTCGCGGCTGCGTTGGGGGGAATCGAGCACGTCGAACCATTGCGGGCAGGTGGTTTCGATTTCAACGACGCCCGCGGCGGAGGGCAGTTCGACCAGGCAGTGGCCAGGCAATTCGATCGCCTGCGCGGCGACTCCCAGTTCCCCAGCCAAGGCGAGAAAGCAGATCGTGCTGCTCACGCAGTTGAACTCACCCGTTTGAAACACGCACGCCAGATCGGTGGCGTCGTCGCGATAACCGCCATGGAACACGCGAGCGTGCAAGTAATCGTGGATCGCCTTGGCACGCCGCGGGTTGTCGCCCCGAAGTTCGCCGCTTCGTTGCAGATCGGCGCACCAGGCGTCGAAACGGCGCTCAAACTCGGCCAATAAGACGGAATCCTCGGCGCCGCTGGCGATCAGAGCCGCACGGATGAGGCGATGCGAACCGAAATGGCCGTCGGCAGCGTCGGCCAACAGGCGAGCCGTGACGGCGTCTGGCCGCGGGGCGGGGCGCAACACACTCGCCCGGCGAAGCTGCACTTCCCAATCGCCCGGCGCTGCCTCCGGCGACGCGCCGGCGCACAACTCGGCGATCAGGCAGACCGTGATGATCGCCAACAGCCAGCGTGCGACAGCCAACACGCCCAGACAGGTAATTTGCTTCGCCACGGCAATTCGCTTCGTTAATGCGGGACTTTATGCTCGACGCAGCAGGCGCGCCGAAAATCGTTTCGCAAG
>JBBDLY010000112.1:0-4202 GCA_040878585.1 Pirellulales bacterium | reverse complement strand
AACTGCCCACAATGCACCGCGGCGCTGAAAGTCTCGGAGAAAATGGCGGGCAAACGGGGAAAGTGCCCGAAGTGCGGCGGCGTGGTCTCCGTGCCGCAGTCCGCCGTGCCAGAGTCCGCGTCAATGCGGTCCGCCAACGCACGGATTGCTACAGCGCAGACTACCCAGACCGAGTCCGATCGCCTCCCGCCTGAAACGGACCTGGCGCAACCAGATCCGTTGGCTGCTGCGGTTGCCACCGCCGAGAGCGAAACCGCCGGCTTCCACTGGAACCGACCCAGCGGGCAATCTCTATCGGCCAAAGAAATCGAAGTGATGCAGGGGCAGTTGGAGCAGGTATTCCGGGGCGAGATTCAACGCAGTAAGAAGTCGATCGCCTACGCGGTTGGCATGTCGCTGGTAACTTGCGTGATGATCGTGTTGCCATTGATCTATGTGGCTTTGATTGCGCTTGCGGCGTATGCCGTCTACTATCACGGCGTCGAACACGTCGGTATGTTGGCTTATGGCCGCGGACGAGGCAAGATTTTTGTGCTATTGGCTTATGTGGCGCCAATGGTGATCGGCGCCATTCTCGTGGCATTCATGATCAAGCCGCTGTTTGCCCGACCGGCGAATCAAGTTCGGACGCGATCGTTGACCCGCGGTGGCGAGCCGCTCCTATTTGCCTTCGTTCACCGGTTGTGCGAGATCGTCGGCGCGCCGCGTCCGAAACGGATCGACGTTGACTACGAACTGAACGCCTCCGCAGGGTTTCGTCGTGGAATGCTCAGCTTTCTTGGCTCCGATCTGGTGTTGACCATCGGAATGCCATTGGCCGCGGGGCTGTCTATTCGCGAGTTCGCTGGCGTCCTGGCGCACGAGTTCGGCCATTTTACCCAGGGGGGCGGAATGCGCGTGACCTATGTCGCCCGCAGTATCAATCGCTGGTTTGCCCGGGTGGTATACGAACGGGATGAGTGGGATGAATGGCTGGAGAATACCGCAGCGGAGATCGATTTTCGCGTTGGATGGATCCTCATGCTCAGCCAACTCTTCGTGATGGCGTCCCGTGGAATCTTGTGGGTGCTGATGTCGATCGGAAACGCGGTAAGTGGTTTCATGCTGCGGCAGATGGAGTACGATGCCGACAGTTACGAAACCCGCGTCGCCGGCTCCGACGCATTTGCCTCAACGACCATCCGAATCCGCCAGTTGGGGGCGGCGTATCAAGGCGCGCAGCCGCTAATCATGGACTTGCTCGGCCGCGGAGTGTTCCCAGACGATCTTTCCAAGGTCGTGCTGAAACTGGCCGAGGACATGCCGGAAAAAGTTGCTCGCAAGTTGCGAGAGAACCTGAAGAACGAAACGACGGGCGTCTTCGACACGCATCCCTGTGATAAGGATCGCATCGCGGCGGCGCGGCGCGAGAAGGCGCCGGGCATCATCCACGCCGAAGGCCCTGCATCGTCGCTGTTCGTCCACTGCGACGCGTTGACCAGGAACGTCACTTGGGATTTGTATTGCGCCATGGGGGCCAGAATCAAGCCGGACGACATGGCCAGCGTCGAGGAGCTGTTCAACGAGCAACCCGCACCAGCAGAGGTCGCGCAGCAAGGGGAGGTCGCCACCATTCCGCTGGAATGAGCGCACGCGCGCAAAAAAGCTCCAGCCGATTGGCTGGAGCTTTTGGATTGCTTGTTCGCTGCATTGTGCGCGATTAGCGCTTGGAGAACTGCGTGCCGCGGCGGGCGCCGTGCAGACCGGGCTTCTTGCGTTCCTTCATGCGGCTGTCGCGAGTCAGGAAGTGGTGTTCGCGGAGGGTCGGCTCCAACTCGGCGTCGTAGTTTCGCAGCGCCCGAGCGATACCCAGCTTGCAAGCGCCGGACTGGCCGGTGGTGCCGCCGCCGCTGACGGTGATCCGCATGTCCAGCGCGTCGCGCTTGCCGGTTTTTTCGAGCGGAGCGAGTACGTCGTTGCGGTCGCGCTCCTTGGGGAAAAACTCCTCCAGCGGACGCTTGTTGATCGTGATCTTGCCGCTGCCGGACTTGATTCGCACCCGCGCCACCGACGATTTACGCCGGCCTGTTCCCAGGTATTCGATTACGCCGCCCGGTAGTTCTTGTAGAGTTGCCGTCATGCTTGGTTCCGAAAAGCTCTTACTTGCGAGTGAATGGGTTACTTCTGTTTCTTCTTGACCGCCAGTTCCAGCGGCTGCGGCTGCTGGGCTTGATGCGGATGCTCCGTGCCGACGTACACTTTCAGCTTGCTGAGCATCTGGCTCGCCAGCTTGTTCTTGGGCAACATGCGGCGGACCGCCTCGCTGAGGATCGACTCCGGGTTGCGCGCCAGCCGGTCGCCCGCGGTTTCGCTGCGGAGACCAGTATAGCCTGTGTACCAGGTATATTTCTTGGTGTCCCACTTGTTGCCGCTAAAGGCGATCTTTTCGGCATTGAGAACCACCACATAATCGCCCGTGTCGACGTGCGGCGTGTAGGTCGGCCGATGCTTGCCCATCAGGATCATGGCAATCTCGCTGGCCAGCCGGCCCACGACTTTGTCCTCGGCGTCGACCAGCCACCACTTGGCGGTCAGCTCGCCCGGTTTGGCGACATACGTCTTCGTGCTCATCGTGCTCACTGGTACACCTAAACCCGTTGATATTGCATGCGTTGAATTGATTGACCGGTCGCGTCGACGGTTTGGCCCGCCGACGCAGCAATTGGCATAACCGCCGTGATTCGATTTCGACGGCTGGGCCGCCTACGAAAAACATGGCAGTATCCCCCGGTTGGCTAAGACCGGTTCGGGGGAAACCAGTAATTTAACTCCCCCAAGGCAATCCCACAAGACGTCGAGAAACGGTTTTCGGCGAAAAGCCGGGCGTCGCCGTCGCTTAGCGCCGTTGAAATTGGCCTCGCGGCTGTTCTCTCCGCCGGCGATGTGACACAATCTCCAACTGGCCTGTCACCCATTATTCCGAACTACGAGAAACGGGATTGCGACGATGCGAATTGCCGTGCTGAAAGAAACCTATTCCGGCGAACGCCGCGTGGCACTCACGCCGGCCGTACTCCCCGCGCTGCAAAAGGCGGGCGTTTCGGTGCTCGTCGAGCGCGGCGCCGGCGTCGAGGCCGGCTATCCCGACGCGGAGTACGAGGCCAAAGGGGCAACGATTGTCGAGCGGGCCGACGCCTTCGCCGCCGACGGCGTCTGCCAGGTGCGCTGCCTGGGGGCCAACCAACAGGCCGGCGCGGCCGACCTGGCGAAGTTTCGGGCCGGCCAACTCGTCATCGGAAGTTGCGATCCACTGGGAGCGGCCGACAGCGCCCGGCAACTGGCCGAGACGGGCGTCACGCTGTTTGCGCTGGAAATGATCCCCCGCATCACCCGCGCCCAAAGCATGGACGTTCTCTCCTCGATGGCCACGGTGGCGGGTTACCGAGCCGTGCTGCTGGCCGCCATCGCACTGCCTAAGATGTTCCCGATGATGATGACCGCCGCCGGCACCGTCACGGCGGCCAAGGTGTTCATCATCGGCGCCGGCGTCGCCGGGCTGCAAGCGATTGCCTCCAGCCGCAAATTGGGCGGCGTGGTGCAGGCCTACGATCTGAGGCCCGCCGTGAAGGAGCAAGTGCAAAGCTTGGGGGCCAAGTTCGTGGAGCTTGACCTGGAAACGACCGACGCCGAGGGCAAGGGAGGCTACGCCAAAGCGATGGACGAGGAGTTCTACCGCAAGCAGCGCGAGCAGTTGGCCAACGTGGTCGCCGATTGCGACGTGGTGATTACCACCGCCGCGGTACCGGGCCGCAAGTCACCGGTGCTGGTCACCGAGGAAGCCGTGCGGCGAATGCGCCCCGGCTCGGTTATCGTCGACCTGGCGGCCGAGCGGGGCGGCAACTGCGTGCTGAGCAAGCCGGACGAAACCGTGGTTGCCCACGGCGTGACCATTCTCGGCCCGACCAATCTGCCGGCCGAAGTGCCGTACCACGCCAGTCAGATGTTCTCCAAGAACCTGGCCACCTTCCTGCTGCATTTGGTTGCCGACGGCGAACTGAAACTTGACTTGGACGACGAGATCACTCGCGAAACACTCGTCGGCCGCGACGGCCAACTAACGCACCCCCGCCTGCGTGAGCTACTCGACCTGCCGCCATTGGCCGCCGGGGAAACGGATGTCGCGTGAAATACCAGCACGCAGCGCCAATACCAGCACGCAGCGC
>JBBDLY010000111.1:0-6955 GCA_040878585.1 Pirellulales bacterium | reverse complement strand
GGGGCCTGCCGGCGCAGACCGACTCCCTGAAGGGAATTCTAGGGGAGCGCGGCGTGGGGAGCCATAGCAGTTGGGCTGCAACCTAGAGCATATTCACCGGATCCACATCGGCAATCCAGGCAATCTCGTCGCTCGCCGCAAGCCTCCTGGTCGCCCGCCGGACCGCCTCGCGCAAGGCAGCGCCGTCGGTGGCGTGGCATTGAATGTTGAAGCGATACAGGTCGTGCGTCTTGGGGATCGGCGCCGGCGCAGGGCCGAGCACCCGCGCATGCTCGTCGCCGAGCAATTCGACTTGATCCTGCAATCGCTGCAGCAAGTCATCGGCGAAGGCCAGCGTTTGCGGTTCACTCGGGCCGCGGATCACGAATCGCACCATCGAGGCGAACGGCGGATAGTGCAGCGACTCGCGCAGCGGCAATTCGCCGGCGGCGAACAGGCCGTAGTCGTGGCGAATGGCCGCTTGAATCGCCGGGTTGTCCGGCTCGAAGGTTTGCACCAACACCCGTCCGCCGCGTGCGCCGCGGCCGGTGCGGCCGGCGACCTGCGTGACCAACTGAAAGGTCCGTTCCGCGGCGCGGAAGTCGGGCAAGTGCAGCGCCATGTCGGCATTGACCACTCCCACCAGCATGACGTTGGGAAAGTCCAATCCCTTGGCGATCATCTGCGTGCCGAGCAGGATGTCGATCTGGCCGTCGCGAAACTTGTCCAGCGCCGCCTCGTGGCTGCCCGGCTTTTTCATCGTGTCCGTATCCATCCGCAGGCAGGTATGGCCTGCGAATCGGGCGCGGACCTCGGCCTCCAATCGCTGGGTGCCGATGCCGGTGTAGCGGATGCCGGCGAAATTGCATTTCTCGCAATGGTTCGGCGCAGGCTGCGTGAAATCGCAGTGATGGCAGATGGCGGTGACGTCTTGTTTGTGATAGGTCAGATCGATCTCGCAACGGGGACAACGGACCGCATGACCGCATGAGGGACACTGGATGTGCGTGGAAAAGCCGCGGCGGTTGAGCAGCAAAATGACCTGGCCGCCGTCGTTCAACGTGTCGCGCATCGCCAGGTAAAGCTGCCGGCTGATCGCGCCGCGATCGAGACGTCGGCCGGCACTGAGCCGCAGATCGATCGTTTGCACCGCCGGCATCGGCAGGTTCATCACGCGATCGGGCAACTCGATCAGTTCCGCCTCGCCCGTTAGCGCCGCGTGCCAGCTTTCCAAGGCGGGGGTCGCGCTGCCGAGCACCAGCGGCACTTGCTCACACTCGGCTCGGTAGCGGGCCACCTCGCGGGCATGGTACCGCGGCGCCGAATCCTGCTTGAAGCTGGTTTCGTGCTCCTCGTCGATCACGATCAACCCCAGGTGCGGAGTCGGCGCGAACACCGCGCTGCGAGCGCCCACCACCACCTGGATTTCTCCGGCGGCAATCCGCTCCCAATGCCAATGCCGCTCGACGTCGGAAAGGTGGCTGTGCAGCACGGCGACCGAGTCGAACCGCGCGCGAAAGCGGCTCTTGGTTTGCGGCGTGAGGCTGATCTCCGGCACCAACACAATCGCCTGCCGGCCGTAGCTGACGACCTCTTGAATTGCCTGCATATAGACTTCGGTCTTGCCGCTGCCGGTCACTCCGTGCAGCAGCAACTGCCGGTAGCGACTGGCCCGCAACGAGGCCAGGATCGCATCGAGCGCCTGCCGCTGTCGCGTGTTGAGCTGCAAGTTTTCCTCGCGCCGTGGTACTTCCGTATCGAGTTCCGTCTGCCGCACGCGGCGCGAACTGCTGCGGACCAAGGACTTGCGCCGCTAGGCGGGGATCGGCGCGTGCGTGCAGGCGGCCGCCTCGGCAAGCGCCTGCGGCGTGAGTTCGGTGGGGCTGTGCGCCAGATGTTTCAGCGCCGCCAGTTGCTTGGGGGGCAGCTTCAGCGTCGTGAGCCGGGCGGCGACTTCGGTGGGCACGGAGAGAAAGGTCGTCAGCCGCGTGCCGGCGGCGCCCCGCACGCCGGCCGGGATCACCGCTTGCAGCACCTGCGCCCAAGGACATAGATAGCGATCGGCCAACCAGCGGGTCAGTTGAAGCATGGCCGGCGAGAGCAGGCTTTTCTCGTCGACCACTTCACAAATCGGCTTCAGCACGCGCGATACGGCCTTGGTCTCGACCTGCACGCACCAGGCGTCGACCAGCCGGTTGCCGCGTCCTAGCGGCACCTTCACCCGACAACCTGGCGTGAGCCGCTCCCGCAACTTGGCGGGCACTTCGTAGCTGAATGGTTCCGTCGGTCCTTGAAACAGCACCACTTCCGCCACGCACCGCTCGGCGGCCGCGTCCACCTCCCAGGCCGGCGCGTCGGTGTCGAAGAGTCGTTGCTGGTCGCGGCTGCTGGCCATCGTGACGAGAGAGTTTCCATTTCATGCGGGACACGGTAGTTCGCCTCTCCGGTTCCCATTACGATACCATGGTAATGGACCGGCTGACAGGATGGCGAATTTGGCAGGATTACAGGATTGAATACGATGCGAATCGGTATTTTTGGCGGCTCGTTCGATCCGGTGCATTATGGGCATCTGCTGATGGCCGAGCATGCGCGGGAGCAATTACGACTCGATGAGGTCCGTTTTCTGCCCGCCGCGACCGCGCCGCACAAGCAGCATCGCGAGATCGCCTCGGCGGAGAATCGTGTGGAGATGCTCAAATTGGCGATCGCAGGGCACGTCCCGTTCACGGTCGATACGCGAGAGATCGACCGTGGTGGTCTAAGCTACACAGTCGACACGCTGCGTGAACTGCACGACGATGACGCTTCGCGCGAGTTGTTTCTACTGCTCGGTGGAGATTCGCTGGCCGATCTGCCCGGCTGGCGCGAGCCGGAGCAAATCTGCCGCCTGTCAACGCCGGCGGCCATCGCCCGTGTTGGCTTTGAGCGGCTTGCATTCGAGGCATTGGAACCGCTGGTGGAACCGGAGCGGATGGAGGCAATCAAGAACTGCGTCGTGCAAATGCCATTGATCGAACTAAGCAGCACCGAAATCCGCCGCCGCGTCGGGGCAGGGGAGAGCATCCGCTTTCAGACGCCGCGAGCGGTGGAGCAGTATGTTCTCTCGCAAGAGTTGTATGCGAGTTAGAGATCGCTCGGCATAAAATTTCGCTGTGCTAGATGTCGAACCGCGCAGACGATTACCTGATCCCCGTGGATCCGAAATAAGGCCCGATGAGTTGACTTCGATGAAAGTCCGTATAGGACTTGCCGGAGAGGGAAGGGAAACTCGTAAAATTCCATTTCCCAAGCAAACGGGTAACGCTCAGGACAATCGATTGATTGTTTCCTGAAAGCCAATTAGCCAGCGGGCCGCTTGATCCCTGCTGCGATTCTCTGCCCACCATAGCGCAGCGTTGTGTAATTGAAGCTGGGCATTGCGAGTGTATCCGACGGCGTAGGTCACTCAGATAGGCCTAATTGTTGGCGAATTTCGGCATAGACTTGATCTGCCGGAATGATTCTGCCGCATTCCACGTCTTCTTGACTTTCGAGCAAGTCCGAGATAGATTCTCGCCGCTCTTCCCAAGCCAAAGCAATATCCGCTATCGACTCTGCCGAGCCGATCTTCATTTGCTTCATCGCAAAGGCATTGAAGTCTCGAAGATCATTAACTGTGATACTCATACCTTCATTATCCTCGACTGATTTCGTTGCCACAAGTCAAATATCGGCAAAGTGCCGCGCGCTCAATACTCACCCAGATGAAACCCGCTGTTCATCGCCACCACCTGTACCTTGCCGCGGCGCTGCCTCAGTACGCTGACGGCGCAGTTATGATGCGTCAGTTGATCGGCCCGACGCAACGGCATGCCGAGCGCCGAGGCCAAATACGTGCGGTTCACCACGCTGTGGGCCACCACAACGATCGCTTCGCCGAGATGGGCGCGAAACAAGGTGTCCATCGCCGGCTTCACGCGGTCCACTACGTCGGTAAAGGTCTCACCGCCGTCGTAGGGCGACTCCGCTGGATTGTCCATGAAGGCCGCGTAGGCCGCCGGTTCGCTGGCGGAAATCTCCGCCCAACTGCGTCCTTCCCAACGCCCGACGTTGACCTCCATCAGGGCCGGGACGGGTCGAACCTCATGTCCGTAAGCTGCGGCAACAATTTCCGCCGTTTGGATTGCGCGACGCAAGGGACTGCTATAGACCGCCGCGACGGGCCGCGCCTGGAGCAGTTCGGCCAAGCGGCGCGCTTGTTCAACGCCCGTCTCGGACAGGCCATGATGCCCTTGCTGGCCTTGCAACCGGCCAGCGTGGTTATTGGCGGTTTCGCCATGTCGCGCGAGGTAGAGAAAACAAGTCTCGTCGTTTAGTTTCGCCGCGAACTGCGTCGCTTCGGTCATGTTGCTTTCCGCTCGGTTGCCGGTTCCTACGTAACGGTCCCTAGATCATACAGCAACTCCAACGGAAAGATGCCCGTCTCGTGGCCGTCGTTGAATCGTATGCTATACGCATAGGCGCCGATTGGTTCCATGCCGGTAATCTTCAATGGCTGTGCCTCTTCCGCGGAAAGAATCGCAAACATCGGCGGCGCGGCGTCGGCCTTGGTCCGTTTCTCGCGGCACGAGGCACATGGACACGCCTCGCGTAATTCGCGTACGGAGTAAATTCGCGCGGTCCCGTCGGACCAGCGAATCGTCAGTTCCGCCGGCGCGGAAAGCTCTAATTCTTGCGGGACAGGCTGCATTACGATACTTGGCGAGGCAAGGCGAACAGGTTGATGCTAATTCTTCAATCCAAAGCGAATTACAAAGGTAGGCAGCACTTGACGGATTCCCTACAGCCGCCTATCGCCGCACTGCTGTGGGGGCTTCATCCTGACGCTTGTCGATGAAACGTTTCCCCTTGCCTTCGAATCGAGGCAATGTGTTGAGCGGCACGCAACGGACGTCGATCCGCAGGCCCAGCCGCAAGCGGAGTTCCTCCGCGACGCGCTGCGGCTGTTGCAGGCGGTCTTCGATTTCAACTTCCAGTTGATCCATTTCGCTGGCGCGGAACGTGGTCAGGCGGTATTCGACAATTTCAGGAAAGCTACGCAGGATCTGCTCGACCGACGACGGAAAGATGTTCACGCCGCGGATGATCATCATGTCGTCGCTGCGGCCGAGGACGCCCCCTTTGAGCATCACGAAGCGGTTCGGGCCGGCGCCGTTCCAGTAAGGACGCACCAAGTCGCCGGTGCGATAGCGAATGACCGGGAAGCCGGACCGACCGAGGCTGGTAATCACCAATTCGGCCAACTCCCCCTCGACCGCCGAGGTGCCGGTCTCGACGCTGAGCAGCTCGGCGATGAACTCGCTCTCCAGAACGTACAAGCCGGTGCCCTCCAGGTCGCCGTATCCCCAGGGACCGACTTCGCTGGCGCCGCTGTGGTCGAGTACCTTGGCGCCCCAAATTGCTTCGATCTTGTCGCGAATCGCGGGCACCGATCCGCCCGGCTCGCCGGCCAGAACCAACCGTCGTACCGGTGACTGGCGGGGGTCCATGCCGTGTTGCAGGGCCACCTCGGCCAAGTGCAAGGCATAGCTGGGCGTGCAGAATAGGGCCGTCGCTTGGGCGTGGCGGATCATCTCCAGGCGGGCTAAGCTGCTGAGGCCGCCGCCGGGCAGCACCAGGCAGCCGCGTTGTGTGGCGGCGTCGTGAGCGGACCAGAATCCGATGAACGGCCCAAAGGAAAAGGCCATCATGATCGTATCGTCGGCGGTAATTTCAGCCGCGTCGAGCACGAACTGCCAGCAATGCAGCCACCACTGCCAATCTTCCTCGGTATCGAGCACCACCATCGGACGGCCGCGCGTGCCCGAGGTCTGGTGGTAGCGGACATATTTTTCCCGCGGATAAGTCAGATTGGCGGCAAACACCTTGTCGCGCGACGGCAGCAACTCTTCCTTGTAGGTGGCGGGGAATTGCTCCAGGTCGTCGAGCGAGCGCAACGGCAATTCGACGTCGGCCAGCTTTTCCGCATAGAACTTGTTGTGCGGCAAGATGGTTTGCAGCAGCCGGTTGAGCCGTTGCAATTGATACTCGGCCAAGGCATCGGGCTGCATCGCCTCGAACCGCCGGCGTTGATCGGGGAGTGCGGTTTCCATGCCTGCAATTCTACACCATTCGCAGGTCAAGACCATTGCACTGAATGGGGAGTTTTCCGCACGATGCGACAAACGGGCCGCCATTGGGTTGCGGCGACCGATCGTCGGGCGGTCAATCCGACCGAGTTTAGCTCAACGGCGCGGGGCGAACCGGTCATCTCGTCGTGGCTGCCGCCACGATGGTTGATTGAAGCCATTCGAGAATCCGCTGGCCCAGCCGCCACCGTAGGTGTCCCATCCTATCGTGGCGCCGTCCTTGTCGAAGCTCACGCTGCCGCTATCTCCGTAATATCCTCCGCCGGCAAAGCCGCGATTGGAAAAACCGTGGGGGCCGCCCCACGAACCACCCCAGCCAGGTGATCCGCGATGATCAAAACCGCGGTGGTCCCTTCCGTGGCGTCCACGGAAGTCGCGGTCGACGTCGTTGGGATAGATGTAATCCTCGTTGAAACCTCGCCACATCCAGGCCGAGGCGAACGCCAGCCCGCCGCCCCCCCAGGTCTCGGCAAAGTAAGTGCGATCGACGCTCGAGCCGACTCGCAACGTGCTGTTGGTCAGCCGATAGCCGCTCACGGCGTAATCGTTGTAGTAGCGATAGTAGGCCGGCGGCCGGGGCGCGTACTGGACGACGCGCTGGCCGGAATAAGGATGGTGCGTGAAGTCGCTCGGGGCATGGATCCAGTCGCCCGCGACGGAAACACCGGCGGCGGTAGGAATCAGCACCAGCGAAATAATCAGTGTGCGAATCATGATGTCGAACCTGAGTTCAGTAGTTCCAATTTTCGACGAAGGACTTAGCTGATTGATGGCACATCGTTAGCTGTCAGCGATCAGCTATCAGC
>JBBDLY010000110.1:0-1306 GCA_040878585.1 Pirellulales bacterium | reverse complement strand
GCCGGCGAGGCGGTGGTTCGCGACGCGATTCGTCGGGTCGAGCGACTCGACGTGGGAGAGCGGTTCCCGGTTCGCGCGGGGCGCAAGATGCTGCTGCCGGTGCTGCCGGCGCTGATCGCCTTTGCGATTGCCTTCTTCGTCGACGAGCGGGGCCAGCAACCGACCGTCGAGGCCGTCTCGGCGGCGGAGGTCGACGAACAGATCAAGAAATCGACGGAGGATCTCCGCCAGCGGATCGAGGAGCGCAAGAAGAAGGCCGCCGAACAGGGCTTGAAGGACGTCGACGATTTATTCAACAAGCTCGAAGACGGACTCAAGGACGCCGGCGACGAACCACGCGACCGCAAACGGGCGTTGGTCAAGCTCAACAACCTGGCCGACCAGCTCCAGCAGCGGCGTCAGGAAGTGGGCGGGGCGGAAGCGATTCAAAAGCAGTTGGAAAAGATGAAAGACCTACAAGACGGCCCGGCCGACAAGATGGCCAAGGCAATGAAGCAAGGCGATTTCAAGGGAGCAATGGACGAATTCAATCGCCTGAGTGAGAAGCTGCAAGCCGGCGAACTCTCCGACAACGATAAACAGGCGCTGGCCGAGCAGCTTGAACAACTGCAAGACAAGCTCGCCCAGGCGGCCAACGAACATCGCCAGGCCATGCAGGATCTGCAACAGCAGATCGATCAGGCGCAGCAGCAAGGCAACCTCGCCCAGGCGGGGCAGTTGCAACAGCAGCTCGACAAGCTGGCCCAACAGGGGCCGCAGAACGCGCAGCTCGACAAGTTGGCTCAACAACTGGGCGAAGCGGCCGAGGCGATGAAAAACGGCGACAGCCAGCAAATGCAGCAATCACTGGCCGACTTGCAGTCGCAACTCGACGACCTGCGGCAACAACAGGCGCAGTCGGAGCTGCTCGACCAGTTGGATCAAGAGATGCAACTGGCCAAGGAATCGATGAAGTGTGAACAGTGCGCCGGCGGCGGCTGCTCCGCCTGCCAAGGGCAAGGCGAGGGCCAAGGTGAGGGCGAGGGCCAGGGAGACGGCTCCGGACAAGGCCAGCAACCCGGCGGCGCAATGGACAACCTGGTCAATCAATCCGGACGTGGAGACGGCATCGGCGCCGGCCGCGGGCATGGCGAGCGGGCCGAGGCCGAGGACGCCGCCGGCTTGTACGATTCCAAGGTCGATCTGAAAGTCGGCCGGGGCGATGCGATCATCACCGGCGAGGCGGACGGGCCGAACATCAAGGGACGCGTGAACGAGGCGATCCAGACCGAGTTCCGCCAGGCGGGTCAATCCCAGGCCGATCCGC
>JBBDLY010000109.1:0-7011 GCA_040878585.1 Pirellulales bacterium | reverse complement strand
TACCACCCGAGGCTACCGTACCGCTGCCTAATCACAAACCGCAGGCTGCACCCGCACAGCCTCCATCTACACAGTCTCTACCTGCCCAGTCTCCATCTGCACGCCTCCATCTGCACGCCTCCATCTGCACGGTGTAGCCAGGCCGGCGGAGAAGGCTTAGATTGAATACATCTCGCAAAAAACCACGCACAGCCCGCCAAACCACCCAGACCTCCCGGAGCGCCACCATGCCGACTTCGCTCGAACTTTACAAGCAATACGAACAGCTCAACGCGACCGGCGACCTCGAGGGGGGAATCGCCAAGTTGCAAGAATTGATCGCCGACGACGAGTCATACGCCCTGGCCCATGCGGCCCTGGCGGTCGCGCTGGGCAAGGTCGGCAAGCATGAGGAGGCGATCGAGCACGCCAAGCGCAATTGCGAACTGGAACCGAACGACGCCTTCAGCTTCACGGCGTTGAGCGTGACCTACCAGCGGGCCTACGCCGGCACGAACAACATGGCCTACATCCAGGCGGCAGAGGACGCCATGGCCCGCAGTCGCATGATCGCCGGCATGTAGGCGGAGCATGGGCTGCGCAACACGGCAAGAATCATCCAGTCGGCACGGTTGACGAGCCGATTTCGGGCACTCCGTGGCCGTCCTGCCGGTTGTTTGATCTACGCGGGGGAAGTACATTGGTAGGTTTGGCGATTACCCGGTTTCGCCCGTCGTGGATTTCTGGAGAGTCAACTCGTGCCTGGCACTTGCGTTATTGGCCTGCAATGGGGCGATGAGGCCAAAGGGAAGTTGGTCGACTTGATGACCGAGCGGCACGACATCGTGGTCCGCTATCAAGGGGGCGCCAACGCCGGCCATACCGTCGTGATCGGCAAGGAAACCTACAAGGTTTCGCTGATCCCCAGCGGCATCTTCACGCCGGGCGTGAAGTCGGTCATTACCGGCGGCGTGGTGCTCAATCCGCCCAGCATCCTGGCCGAGATCGAGGGTCTTAAGGCCCGCGGCATCGAATGCGACGGCCAGTTGCTGATGAGCGACCGGGCGCACGTGATCTTCCCCTGGCACATGGTCGAAGATCGCCTGATGAACGAAAGCACCGCCGACGGCGAAAACATCGGCACCACGCAGCGCGGCATCGGACCGTGCTATCGCGACAAGGTGGGCCGGTCCTACGCCATTCGCCTGGGCGACATGTATCGAGACAGCTTCCACGACCGTGTGAAGCATATTTGCGAGGTCAAAAACCGCACCCTGCTGAGCATGGCTCGCGACGGCGAGTCGCTCGAGCCGCTCGACGCGGACACGATCTTCCAGGAGTATGCCGATTACGCCCAACGCCTCAAGCCGTTCGTCAGCGATACGACCTCGTATCTGCTCGACGCGGCGGAGGCGGGCAAGCGGATTTTGTTCGAGGGAGCGCAAGGATCGCTGTTGGACGTCGACCATGGCACCTATCCGTTCGTGACCAGCAGCAACAGTTCGGGCGTCGGCGTGCCGAACGGTTCCGGCCTGCCGGGCCGCTACATGAACGAAGTCTACGGGGTCATCAAGGCGTACAGCACGCGCGTCGGCGGCGGGCCTTTTCCGACCGAATTGGACAACGAAGTGGGACAGCAGTTGCGCGACCGCGGCAACGAATACGGCACGGTCACCCGCCGTCCACGGCGGTGCGGCTGGTTCGACGCGGTCGCGGCCCGCTATACTGCGCGGCTCAGCGGCGTCGACTACTTGGCGGTGATGCTGCTCGACGTTTTGAGCGAGCAGCCGGAAGTGAAGATTTGCACCGCTTACGAGATCAACGGCCGCCAAACAAGCAACTTTCCCAGCCATGTCGACGACTTACGGCTGGCACGACCCGTTTATGAATCGCTGCCCGGCTGGAGTGAGGATATCTCAACCGTTCGTGAATACGATGAACTCCCCGGCAACGCTCGGGCGTATTTGACCCGGTTGAGCGAAGTGATCGGGCGGCCGGTGGCGGTCGTCTCGGTCGGCCCGGAGCGGCAGCAAACGATCTTCGCCGAGCAGCAGCTCGTGGTTTCCGGCGCAGGTTAATTCCGTCATGACCAGCCAGCAGTCGTCGCAAACTCCTCTGACCGCCCCGCTCGACGTGTCGCCGGAGCAGCGCCCGCGGCATATCGCCGTGATTATGGATGGCAACGGTCGCTGGGCGCAGCGACAAGGGTTGCCGCGCGTCGAGGGGCACCGCCGCGGCGTGGAGAGCGTGCGCCGCGTCACCGAGGAATGCGCCCGCCTGAAGATCGAGCAGCTTACCCTATACTGCCTCTCCAGCGAAAACTGGAAACGGCCGCGGGCGGAGCTCGATTTTCTGATGCATCTGCTCGAACAGTACATGATCGACGAACGCGACACGATCATGGGCAACAACATCCAAGTGCGGGTGATCGGCCGCCGCACGGAGATTCCGGCGAACGTATTGGACGAAATGAACAAGACGATCGCCTTAAGCCAAACGAATAGCGGCACACGGCTCTGCCTGGCGATCAACTACGGTTCGCGACTGGAGATGCTCGACGCCGTGCGGGCGATTGCCGAGAAGGCGAAGCTTGGGAGTTTGGAGCCGGAGCAGATTACCGAGCAGTCGATTTCCGACCACCTTTATACAGCGGGCATGCCCGATCCCGATTTGATGATCCGCACCGCCGGCGAGATGCGAATCAGCAACTTCCTGCTGTGGCAGATCAGTTACGCGGAGTTGTGGGTCACCGATCGCTGCTGGCCGGAGTTTCGTGAGGCTGACTTGCACCAGGCGATTCGGGATTTCGCCGGCCGCGAACGCCGCTTCGGCGGTTTGAACACCTGACAGGAAGGTCCACCGTGCTGCGTTGGCGATTGCTGTTGGGCGCGATCTTCGTGAGCGTGCTGATCGGCTTATTCATACTGGACGGCCGATTCCCCGGTTACTTCTTGTTTCCGCTGGCGCTGCTGCTTGCCGTACTTGCCGCCCAGGAGATGCTGCGACTGACCACCGTCGAGATGGCCGCGGGAATCGTCGACGCCGACGCCGAGCCGAGCAGTCGGTCGCTCACCACCCGTCCCAACCATTGGGTCGTTTATGCGGGCAGCCTGCTGGTGGTTGGGGCCAACGGCGGGCCGTTGCTGTGGAGCGGGTATCCGGCGGATTGCCCTGTTGGCAAACTCGGCTGGCCGATGGCCGCCCTGGGCGTGGCGGTGCTGCTGGCGTTTGTCGGCGAATTCCTCCGCTACCAGCGGCCGCACGGGGCCACGATCAACATCGGGCTTACGATGTTGTCGATCGTGTACGTCGGTTTGATAAGCTTTCTTGTGCAACTGCGGGGACTGCCCGACTTCGAGTGGGGCGCCGTGGCACTGGTGAGCTTGCTGATTACGGTCAAGATGTGCGACGTGGGCGCCTACGCGATAGGCCGCCTGATTGGCCGGCACAAAATGGCGCCGAAGCTGAGTCCGGCCAAGACCTGGGAAGGTTTCTGCGGCGGCATCGCTTTCGCCTGTCTCGGCGCCTGGTTTTCGTTCGCCGTATTGGCGCCCCGGATGGTCTCCGCGGCGCCGCCGCTGGATTCGTCCGCACTGGCGGGAGTGCTGATGTATGGCGTATTGATCGGCGTCGCCGGAGTGCTGGGCGATCTGGCCGAGTCGCTCTTGAAACGCTCCGCGGGCGTGAAGGACTCCAGCGCCTGGATGCCCGGCTTCGGCGGCGTGCTCGATTTGCTCGACAGCGTGCTGTTCGCCGCGCCGGTCGCCTATATCTGCTGGGTACTCGGGTTTGTCGGACCGTAGGAAAAATGGTCCCAGGGCGTTAAGGGTGGCGATGGAACCAGGATTTTGAACAGGAGAGAACAGAGAGAACAAAGAATAGAATTCTCAGTTGTCTCTTTTCCCTCAGTTTGCTCAAACAAAGTGACCATCGTTACCGCCGAAACCGGATACAGGTATAGCGTGTTTCAAGTATTTTTGTTTCTGGGATGGATCGTCGAGTCAGATTGCAGCAACGCCTGGCGCGAACCTGACAGGCATTCCTTTTGCAATATTAATCGACTTTTCAGACAACAGAGCGGGACAGAGGCAACAGAGCATGAATTCCTCCGTTTTCTTCGTTCCCTTCTGTTCCAACGGCCCTGGGATAACGGGAGCGTCGGCATAAGCCGCTTTATGGCAACTATTTAGGATGATTTTCCCGACGATGCGCTTCGGCGGCGGCGTTCATCGGGTATAGTTAATGAAGGTGTCCAACAGTGCGAAAGATCGGAGCGGCGGTCGGCAAAGGATCCGTCGGCATGAATGTTTGAAGCTTCCGTGTCCGTGCATGATTCCAAATCGGTGCTACCGCTGTTTGGCACGCGCGATCAACATGTGCGTAAGATTCGCAAGGCGTTGGGCGTTTCCATATCCGATCGTGAGAACATGATTCACATCAAGGGCGAGCGTCAGGCGGTCTCTCAGGCGACCGAGGTGTTCGAGAAGCTCAAGGCGCGGCTCGTTCGGCAGGGCCAAATCGCTCCGATCGACGTCGACGAGGTTCTGGCGCAGGTTACCGACGGCGAACGCGCGGTGCCGGATCGGACGCCGATCGAGACGATGAATCCGGCCCGGCAGATTCGCCCGCGAACCAAGGGGCAAGCGGTTTATCTCGACGCGATCGCCGGACACGAGTTGGTCTTCGCCATCGGACCGGCGGGTACCGGCAAGACCTATCTGGCGGTGGCCATGGCGGTGTCGGCCTTGCGGCAGGAACGCGTCCGCAAGATCGTACTGGTCCGTCCGGCCGTCGAGGCGGGCGAGAGCCTCGGTTTCTTGCCGGGCGATCTGGAAGCCAAGATCAATCCCTATCTGCGCCCGTTGCTCGACGCCGTCCACGACATGATGGACTACGACGCCTTTCGCCGCTATTCCGAGCAAGGCCAGATCGAGGTCATTCCGTTGGCCTACATGCGGGGCCGCACGCTCAACGAGTCGTTTATCATTTTGGACGAGGCGCAAAACACCACTGTCGCCCAGATGAAGATGTTTCTAACCCGCATGGGGATGGGGTCGAAGATCGTGGTGGCCGGCGACGTGACTCAAACCGATCTGCCGACCTCGGCCAAGAGCGGGCTGATCGACGCGCTGCGGCGGTTGCGGCACATCGACGGCTTTTGCGAAGTGCAGTTGACCGCCGACGACATCGTGCGGCATCGTCTGGTGCAGGCAATCGTCAACGCCTACGAAGAACCCCAGGGAACCGCCAAGTGACCGCCGGCCGAAGGCCTGCCTGGTTGCGACTCGCGTAATGTCAACGGGAACCACAAAACGAGCTAGAGGGAAGCGTACTTCCGCGGTGGAGTTGCCGCCGGGGTTTTACTCGCGGCTGCTGCGGGTTCTTCGCGATCCGTCCATGCTGGTCCGACTGGGAATGTGCGCCTTGGCGGCGGTCGTCTGCAGCGTCGTGACGATTGCCTGGCGTCCGCCGTTTGAGTTTCGCAAGTTCGAGATTCCCGATCGGGGCGTTGCCTCTCGGGTGGACTTCTCGATCGTCAACGCCGTGGCCACCGAGGGCGCCCGCGAGATGGCGCGGCAACAATCGCGGCTGGTCTTCTCCCACGATCCCGAACCTTTGGTGCAGTTGCAGGCCAGGCTCAAGGCGAATGTGGTCGAACTGCTGCAAAGCGAGAATTATCAGCAGAAGGAAGCCGAAATATGGGAAACGTTTCTACCGGCGCCCACCGCCGATCAGCCGGTGCTCAGCGAGCAGGAGAAGCTGGTTGCCTATGAGCGGTTTCGCGATCTGCTCTCCGAGGAAGGTCGCTTGGTGCAGTTCGAGGACCAGCTTGCCAAGGCGTTCGCCGAATTCGAGCAGCGCGGGCTGTTTCGCGGCGAGCAGTTGAATCAAGCGTTGGAGACGATGGAGGGAAAAGGCAATCAGGCCGAGATATTCGTCTACCCCCGCGCGGAACCGAATCTGCGCAAGCCGGTCCGAGTGAACGAAGCACGGCTGGCCGAGGCGGAGCAACGGCTGCGAAGTAATCTGGAGGAACATCTGCAATCCAAGGAGTTGGCCGATCGCGTGTTTCGCTGGCTCGTCCCCCGATTTGTCGAATCGGGCGTAACACTCACCTTCGATCAGACGGCGAGCCTGCAGGTTCGCGAGCAACTGGTCGCCGAGGTCGAGCCGCGGCTGACACCGTTCCGCAAGGGCGATATCCTTGCCCAGCCGGGCGTTGCCATCGACGAACAGAATATCGCCTTGCTGCAGGCCGAGTACCAAGCGCATCTGGCAAGCTTGTCGCTGTTTGCGCTCGGGGCACGATTGCTGGCCACGCTCGGCATGTACACCGCCATGTTCACGCTGTGCGGCGTGTTCATGCGATTTCGCTACCCCGAGGTGCTGAGCGATCAGCGCCGCCTGGCGAGCCTGATCGGCCTGAGCGCGGCAACGGTCGTCCTCGGCTACTGGACGCACGCCTGGAGCGCCGAGATCATCCCGCTGCTGTTGTTCGCCATGACCGTGACGATCGCCTACAACCAGGAGATGGCTCTGCTCTGCTCGGCGGCCGTCGGGCTGGTGATCGTGTTTTCCATCGGCCAAGGCATGGCCGAGTTCGTCATTCTCATGGCGGCCACGGCCACGGCCGTGCTGCTGCTGCGGCGGATTCGCAGCCGCACCAAGTTGATCTACGTCGGACTGGCGGTGGGCATGGTGACGGCGCTGACCACCGTCGGCGTCAACCTTGTCGAGAACCAAGCGCTGAGCTACGACTACCTGTTGCGCGACGCCGGAGTGTTCGGTCTGTTCGGTCTGCTGTCGGGCGTCGCCATGAGCGGGCTGCTGCCGTTCGTGGAAGAGGCCTTTGGCGTGTTGACCGATCTGAGCCTGTTGGAGCTAGGCGACGTGGCCCACCCGTTGTTGCAGGAACTGGTCCGTCGAGCGCCCGGCACGTACAACCACTCGATCAATGTCGCGTCCCTGGGCGAGGCGGCGGCCGAATCGATCGGTGCACGCGGCTTGCTGGTTCGCGTCGGAGCGTACTTT
>JBBDLY010000108.1:2534-7012 GCA_040878585.1 Pirellulales bacterium | reverse complement strand
TTATGGCGGTTGGTTCCGTAACGGCCGTCGGCGCCGCGGATTCCAGGGCGTCGGCCGGCGGCATCGCTTGTTCCATCGGCGCTGCGTTCATCGGCGCTGCGTCCATCAGCGCTGCGGGCCGTTCAGCCAATTCCTCCGCCACCGCGGAAGCTTGGGCGAGTCGCTGCTGCGTTGCTTCCGGCACGTAGCCCACGCCGATCGCCACTCGCACTAATAGCGCCAAGGCGGCCGCCTTGGAGGCGACCGACAAGAAGGCGTTCACCTCGGCGGAGGCTCCTTCGAACACGTCGGGACACCAAAAATGGAACGGCACGGCGGAGAGTTTGAACGCTAGACCCACAGCGATCATCAGCGAGCCGAGCGCCAACACGATGGCGGCCGATCCCATGGCGGGGCCGGACAGCAGTTCGGAGAGCCGCACCGCGACGGTCGGCAGGTGCGCGCTGCCGGTGATGCCGGCCACCAGACTAATGCCGTAGAGCATCACGCCGGCCGTGCCGGCGCCGTAGATGGAGTACTTCAGCGCCGCTTCGCTCGCCTTGCGCCGCCCCTTGAGCATGCCCGCCAGCACGTAGCTGGGAACGCTCGCCATCTCGACCGCCAGGAAGATGATCAGCAGATGATTGGCCGAGACCATCAGCATCATGCCGAGGACCGAGCCGAGCACCAAGGTGTAATAGTCGCCGCTATCCTCTTTGTCCGGGATGCCGGTCAACTGCGAGAGCACGCAGAACAGTATCAGGAAAAACAGCAGCAACCCGCGGAAGAACACAGTGAACGAATCGTAAACCAACATGCCGGTGAACAGTTCCGTTCGCTGGACCATGTCGCCCGACTCCAGCAGCAGCCACGGCGCGGCATAGTACAAGGCGACGATCGCCCCGGCGGTGGCGAACACGAAGCTGCCCAATGCGCGCCCCCAGCGAAACAGCCGCGCCAGCAGCATCAGCAGGATCGTGCAACAGAGCGTCAACTCGGGCAAGAAAAACTTGACCGACATAGCCGTATCGCTGAACAGGTTTTCGATTAGCTGTTGGTAGCTCACCGGATATTTGTCTTTAGGGTTGTCTTGTTAATTTCATATCAGCCGCGGAGCGGCGACAGCACGTCGCCTGGGGTGGAGGCTCGCGATCGGAGCGAGTCGGGCTGGAACCCCAGGAAATGATGGCGGAAGTACTCGCGGCCGAGCGGATCGCATTGTCTCAATCGGCATGAGACCGAGGCCGCAACTGCCCGAGGCCAATCTCGGCAAGATGCGGCCTCGGCAATCCGCCGAGGGGGCGGCACGCCAACCGCTCGGCCGAGATGCTCTACGTACACGGACCTGGGACTTACGTCCCAGGCTACGTGCTGCCGTCCCTACCGGGACTCGTTCTAGGGCAACATTCTTCATCTGTCTCAATCGTTCCATAACTGGGTGTCAGGCATGCTTCCCGCGACTCAATTCGTTATCGCAAACTCTTCTTCCCTTTGTTCCGCCAACGCCGCCTGCTTCTGTTGATCTTCTTGCTGCTGATCCTGCGTCAGCGCCTGCTGCTGTGCTTCGTGTTCGATCGCCCAGTCGGCCAATTGGTCGACCTGCCGGGTGATGGTGGGCGTCATGTACATCAGTAGGGCTTGCGGATAGACGCCAAATAGTATGGCCAGCGCCAGCAGGGGCGAAGCGATCCACAGTTCCCGTTGCGTGATGGGAGTCAGGGCCTCCGGATGCGGGCCTTTGTACTCCGCCCCCAGGTAGACCCGCTGCAAGGCCCACAGGATGTAGGCGGCCGTCAGCACCACGACCGAGGCGGAAATAACCGCCAGCACGACACTGAACTTAAACACACTGAGTGTGACCAGCACCTCGCCGATGAAGCCGCACAAGCCGGGCAGTCCGAGACCGGCAAAGAAGATGCCCACCGACAGGCCGCTGTAGATCGGCATCTTGGCGAACAATCCGCCGAACTTGTCCAGATCGCGATGATGCACGCGATCGTAGATCACGCCGACCATGAAGAACATGCCGGCCGAGCTGATGCCGTGCGCCAGCATTTGGAACATCGCGCCGGTCGCGCCCATCGCCCAGTAGTCGGGGTCGACGCTGCTGGCCAGACTCCACACGCCCAGCCCCAGCACGACGTAGCCCATGTGGCTTACCGAGCTGTAGGCGACCATTCGCTTGAAGTCCTTCTGCGCCAGCGCCGCAAACGCTCCGTAGACCATGCTCACCACGCCGATGATGCAGACGAACCAGGCGAGCGAGTAGCCCCCCTCGGGACAAATCGGGTAGCACATACGAATGATGCCGTAGCCCCCCATCTTCAACAGCACGCCCGCCAGGATCATCGAGATCGGCGTGGGGGCCTCGACGTGGGCGTCCGGCAGCCAGGTGTGCAGCGGCACACTCGGCACCTTGATTACGAAACCGACAAACAGCAGCAAGAACGCCCAAATCTGCAGCGACCAGCCGAACAGGCCCGGCTTGCTGAATTGGTCGGTCGACTGACCCAGCGTCTGCAAGGCCAGGATGTTGAAGGTATGTTGGGGCGATTCGGCGGCGATCAGTGCGTTGGCCGCGCTCGCCGCCGAGGCGTCGTCAACCGCCGAGATCACATGCGCCGCCTGCAACTGTTCGGGCGACAACGCCCGTAGGTCGCTGTTGTAATACAGAATCAGAATCGCGATCAGCATGAACACGCTGCCCAGCAGCGTATACAGAAAGAACTTGATGGCGGCATACTCGCGGCGCGGGCCGCCCCAGATGCCGATCAGAAAGTACATCGGTAGCAGCATCACTTCCCAGAAAACGTAGAACAGGAAGAAGTCGAGCGCCATGAACACGCCGATCATCCCTGTTTCCAGCAGCAGGAATAGAATGCAATAGCCTTTGACATACTTCTTAATCGGCCAGCTCGCGGCCATCGACAACATGCTGATGAAGGTCGTCAGCACGATCAGCGGAAAGCTAATGCCGTCGACGCCCATGAAGTAGTTGATGTCGAACGACGGGATCCACGGCAAATTGAAGACCATCTGCATTTCGCTGACGGCGTCGCCGTCGAACGAGAATTGATTGGGGCTGGCGCCTGGAATGGCCATCCAGATCGACATCAAAAACACAATCACCGTAAAACCGAAAGCGAAACGCTTGGTCAACTCCTCGTTCCCCTTGCCGAACAGCGGCGTGGCGATTAGCAACGCGCCGAGCGCCGGCAGGAAGACGAGCAAGCTCAGGAAAAGAACGTGAGGGTTTTCCATGGTCAGTTAACATCCAATGCCAGCGAAAAATTCAGGAAGAAGCTCGCGAGGACAAACAGCAATATCGTGCCCACGACGATATACACCACATATTGCCGCACCGAGCCGGTCTGCACGCCGCGCAGCCAGAGGCCGACGTTGTAGGTTGCTTTCGCGAATCCATTGACGAAGCCGTCGACAAACCGCCGATCGATGAATTCGTCGATTTTCGACGTCCACAGCATCGATTTGGCGAGAAAGTGGATCACGCCGTCAATTACGGTCTGATCGAACCAGGAGACGCCGACGCCAACCATCTTGACCGGCACGACGAACAACACGTGATACAATTCATCGAAGTACCACTTATGCCGCAGGAAGCGGTAAATCGGCGAGAACTTTTGGCGAACTTCGTCCGGATTGACCTTCCGCAAACCGTAAATGATGGTCGCCAGCAGGAAGCCGAGCATCGCCGTGGTGAAGGCGGTGATCGTCGCTTCCAGGTGAATGGCGTCGGCATGGCTGTCCATCTCCGGCGGAATCGTCACCTCGGCAATTCGGCCCACATGCCCCGCGTGGATGCCATCCGGTTCGGCATGGCTGAGCAGACGCACCAGTCCGCTATGGTTGAACGACGGAAAGACTGCAAAGGTGGCGAAAACGGCCAACACCACCAGCGGCATCCACATCACGCGCGGCGATTCATGAGCGTGGTCGTAGCGATGCTGGTTGCGCGGCGGGCCGGCAAACGTCATGTACCAGAGGCGGAACATGTAGAACGCGGTGATTGCCGCGCCCCCGACGGCGAAAAAGTACATCACGCCCCAGCCGGGATTGACTTGCTTGAAGCTCAACGCCTGGGCGATGATCGAATCCTTGGAGTAGTAGCCGCTGAATCCGACCAGAAAGGGAATGCCCGCGCCCATGATCGCCAAGCAGCCGACCAGCATCGTATAGGCGGTCACCGGCATCTTCTTCCGCAGGCCGCCCATCTCGGTCATCTCGTTCGAGTGGACCGCGTGGATTACCGACCCGGAGCACATGAACAGCAGGCTCTTGAAGAAGGCGTGCGTGATCAGGTGCAACATGCCGGCCAGCCAGCCGCCGACTCCCAGGGCAAACATCATGTAGCCCAATTGGCTGAGCGTGGAATAGGCCAACACACGCTTGATGTCGGTCGCGGTAATGGCGATGGTGGCCGCCATGAACAGCGTAAAGCAGCCGATCACCGCGATGGTCAGCAGCACCTCGGGTGCAAA
>JBBDLY010000108.1:0-2434 GCA_040878585.1 Pirellulales bacterium | reverse complement strand
TGAACAGCGTAAAGCAGCCGATCACCGCGATGGTCAGCAGCACCTCGGGTGCAAATACCGGGTAGAATCGTCCTACCAGGAATACGCCGGCGGCGACCATCGTGGCCGAGTGGACCAGCGCCGAAACCGGCGTGGGGCCTTCCATCGCGTCGGGCAGCCAGGTGTGCAGGGGAAATTGAGCGCTCTTACCGACGCAACCGCAGAACACGCCCAACCCCAATGTGATTAACAGCCCGTAGCCAAAGCCTTGACCTCGGAACGTTTCCAACTGCTCGGCAGTCAGGTCGTCGGTCGCTGCGGCTTCGCCGTGCATTACAGCGCTGGCCTGAACCATGCTGTCCGGCACGGTCAGCGGGTGCTCTTCGCCCGGCCGAACCGCGGCGAATATGCCCTGTTCGCCGCCGAAGTCGAACGAGCCGATCGTGCTGAACACGACCATCAACCCGATAATGAAACCGAAGTCTCCCACGCGGTTGACAATAAACGCCTTATTGGCCGCGGTCGAGGCGCTCTTGCGTTCGATGTAGAAGCCGATCAGGAAGTACGAGCAGATGCCGACCAGTTCCCAAAACACGAACGTCATCGCTAGATTGCCGGAAACCACGATCCCCAGCATGCTGAAGCAGAATAGCGAAAGATACTGGAAGAAGCGGTAGTAGCGGCCCGGCCGGAGCAAGTGTTCGCCGGTGGTGAGTTCCACCTCTTTATCCTTCACTTCATGCAGCTCGTCGTGCATGTAGCCCATCGCGTAGAAGTGGATGCAGGTGGCAATGATAGTGACCATGCTGAACATGACCACGGTCAAGGCGTCGATATAGTAGCCGATGGTAAGTTTCAGGGCGCCGAACTCAGCCAGCGTATACCATTGGCCATGATAGGCGGCGTCTTCGAATCCGGCCGTAGCGGCTGATTGCGCGTCGTCCGGATGGGCGTCGCTGCCAGTGCCCGGGGCCGCGAGATGGTTGTGGTGCTCGTCATTGCTGTGCTCGAGGTCGTGATGGTGTTCTTCGTGATGGTGTTCTTCATGATGATGGTGCGACAACGGCGCCGGCAAGCCGTGGTGATTGACCCAGCCGAACAGGGCGATCAGCGACAATCCGCAACTGATGGCAATCGCGGCGGTGGCGACATACGCTCCGCCGACGCCGGCGTTGCCCATCCGCTTGCCAAAGAAGACGACCAGCACGAACGACGCCAATGGCGTGAGCCAGGCGGCGAGCAGCAGTAGCGGTAGTCTTTCGGCAAAGTCCATCGGCCAGATCTAACCCTTGAGTTCGTCGGCGCGGTCCACGTCGACCGTGGCATGATTGTTGTAAAAATTCAGCACGATCGCCAGCGCCACCGCCGCTTCGGCGGCGGCCAGCACGATCACAAACAGGGCGATCATCTGCCCGTCCAGTCCCAGGCGAAACTCCGGCCGCCGAGCGAGCACTTCGCTGCCGAAGGCGACGAAGTTGATGTTCGCGCCGTTAAGTACCAGTTCGATCCCCATCAGAACGCCCAAGGCGTTCCGCTTGGTCGCCATGCAAACTGCGCCGGAGACGAACATAATCGACCCCACGATCAGGAAATGCGTAACGGTGATAGGTTCGGTTAAGGGATTCATGGCAGCTTTGGTTATGCGAAGTTGACTTGTCGAATGTCGAATGTCGAAGCCCGAATGCCGAAGGAACGACGAAGGTCGAATGACGAACAGGCAGGCTTCGTCATTCTGGTTTCTTTCGTCATTCGGATTTCGACATTCGTCATTTGTTTTACTCGACTGTCTCTATCTGTGTCGGGGTCGCTCGCTTTTTGGCTCTCGCCAGGTAGGCCGCCCCGACGAGCACCACTAGCAGGTGAATTGCGATAATCTCAAAAGCCAGCAGGTACCCCGACATGCCGCCCACCAGCACGGGGTTTTCTTGCTCCAGCTTGTCGACTCGGGCACCAACGATCCCCAGTCCGATCCGGGTGGCGGTCGGTTGCGCTACGGGCAATTCGCTTACGTCGTCCAGGCGTTGCTCGGCAGCGACTTCCGCTTCGTCCGGAGTGATGAACGCCCCCAGTGCGAACGCCGCCGGGATCAGGATGGCCAACATCGAACCGCCAACCACCGCGGCCAGAATCCAGTCGCCACCGCTGGTGTGCATCTTGATAAACGGACCTTGGGCGGTGAGCATCACGCCGAATATCAGCAGTACCAGCGTACCACCGACATAGATCATAATCTGCATCGCACCGACGAAGTCGGCCCCGGCCAGGAAAAACAGGCCGCTGGTAGCCGCCAGCGACATGATCAGATAAAAGGCCATGCGAACCACATTGGTGGTAAACACCACCGCCAACGCAAACAGGCAAGCCAGTCCGCCGAATAACAGAAAGTAGAACGAACTCCAATTGATGGCGTCCATTTACTTCGCCCTCCCGAATTCGTGGCCGGGGCTTCCAGCCC
>JBBDLY010000107.1:0-7079 GCA_040878585.1 Pirellulales bacterium | reverse complement strand
TTCGTGATCGACGGCCTCTCCGCGGCGGCCCACGAGCATCTTGCCCGTCGCGGTGAAAAACCCAAGCAGGAATCTCGTTTACTCGCACTGGAACTGAAGAGCGGCAAGCCAATCTGGCAGACCGATCGCGATGTGTTCGGCACCCATCTGATGTACAGCGCGGAGCACGACGTCTTGATCGAGGGGGGCAGCCAGGATTTGCGACATCGGCTGGGCGATGAACCGCGCAGCATCGTCGCTCGCAACGGCTCCAATGGTGAAGTGCGGTGGAGCGGTGGAGATTTCACCCTGCCCGGCGTTCTCCGCGGCAAGATGTTGATTCCCGGAAGGGCCGGACAGGCGCGCCACCTGCTCACCGGCGAGCCATGGCAGCGCGATCGCCCCCTGCTGGGCGAAAGCGGCCGTTGGAAATTCGGTCGCGTCTATGGTTGCAACACGCTGAACGCCAGCCAACATTTGTTGTTGTTCCGTTCGGGTTCCGCCGCCTGCTTCGACTTGGAATTCGATTCGGGCACCGGCAATTTCGGCGGCTTTAAATCCGGCTGTACGGCCAACTTGATTCCCGCCGACGGCGTGCTCAACGCGTTGGACTACACCCGCACCTGCACGTGCAGCTATCAGCATCAGACGTCGCTGGCCTTGATCCACATGCCCGAGGCTTCGCACATCGAGGCATGGACCCGCAATGAAGGGGCGCGGCCCGATCCCACGGGGTACGGCGTCAACATGGGGGCACCCGGTCGCCGCGTCGATCGTGCGTCGGGCCTTACCTGGCACCCGTTGCGGGGAATGCGTCGGCGTCATCCTTCCTGGATCACCAATTCCGGCGACGGCGTGGACTGGGTCGGCTGCTCGGTCTATGAAGGCAATGTAAAGATCAAAATGGACGATCTGCTGGCGGAACCGTATCTCGTGCGACTTCACTTCGCCGAATTGGAGGAGGACGTTGAGCAAGGAAGTCGACTATTCGACGTTTTCATCAATGGCGAGCCAGTCCTCGTCCGCTTGGACGTAGCGAAGGAAGCCGGCGGCCCGCGGCGAGTTGTGGTTAAACAGTTCGAGATCGAATCCGATGGAGTGATCGAAGTCGAGGTGCGCAAGTGCGACGACTCTCAACATCCGCCGATTGTCAGTGGAATCGAAGTTCGCACCAAGCAGCAGCGAGATGGCGAAAAACTGGGGAATGTCTCAATGCCATCGAGCCAGGCGGCACGGTAGACTCCGCAATCAACATTATGCATGCGATGCAAAAGGCGACTTACATGCAAACGATCCGTAGTTCCTGCCGCACGACTTGTGGTCGTTTCCGATGCTTGGCTCTCGCTGCCGCGGCCATGGTGATCGCCTGCAGTCAGGTGCTGGCGGCTCAGTGGGCGGTTGCTTGTCCGATCCCCGTCTTTCAATACGCCCTGGAGCACTGGAACGCCGATCCTTACGAGGTAGTTGTGCATCACGACGGTGCGCTCACCGAGTCGCAGCAGGCGGTGGTGGAACGTCTGCAAGACGTCGAACGGGGCAAGCAGGAGGTCGCCAATATCACCTTGCTGCGACGGGATCATTCGCGGATGGAGACCCCCGTGGCCACAGTCCGGACGCTCCCCTATGTCGAAGTGCGTTATCCGGCCGCTACCGGCATTCGGCCCTCGCTGGCGCAGCTTGATCTGACGGACAAGGCAGTCAGCGCTCTGCTCGACTCCCCGGCCAGGCGGGTGATCGCCGAGCACCTGCTGCAACGCAAAACGGCAGTCTGGGTGCTACTCGAGTCGAACGACCGGCAGGCGAACGTCAAAGCGTTGCAAACGCTGCGAACCGAACTGACGCGCCTGAAAAAAACCCTCCAAGTGGCCGACCCAGGCGAGGAGAAGGCACTGGAGTTGGGGAAGCTCCACACCGAGATCGATTTCACCATTGTCCGCCTCCGACGAGACGATCCCCGAGAGCAGCATTTCATCGCCATGCTGCTGGGCAGCGAGCGCGACTTAAACGATTTCGAGGATCAGCCGATTGCGTTCCCCATCTACGGCAGAGGAATTGCTTTGTACGCGTTGATCGGACGCGGCATCAACCCTCGCACGCTCCAGACCGCGGGCGAGTTTTTGGTTGGCCCCTGTTCCTGCCAGGTCAAGTCAGGCAACCCGGGGGTCGATCTGCTAATGTCGGTCGACTGGGACGGCAAGGTCGAACCACAAAGTCGCATTAGCGACCCGCCAACTGCAGGACTGGACGGCTTTTTTGAACGTCTTGAGGGAACGAACCAAGGTTCCTCCCAGTGAGGCGGTGCGTTCGACTTACTCCGGATTGGGCACGTATTCGCCGCCGCGGCATTGCTTCAGGTAGCGCAGTGCGTGAACCTGGCCTGTCATTTCCAGTTCGTCACGATAGACCGGATCGTGCCACCCTTCGATGTCGATTGCGCCCCGGAACCCGCCTTGGCGGAGAATGCTGATTACGTCGGTCCAGTTCGTGTCGCCGAAGCCGGGCGTGCGATGATACACGTACGGCTCGCCGCCGCGAATGCCGCGCGTGCGGATCACGTCCCATAAAACGCTGGCGTCCTTGCCGTGAACATGATGCACTTTATGCATCCAGGTACGCAATTGCGGCAGCGGGTCGATCAGGCTCACCATCTGATGGCACGGTTCCCACTCCAGGCCGAGCGCCGGGCTGTCGACCAACTCGAATAACTGCTCCCACACAGTCGGCGCGTGGGCGATGTTCCAGTCGCCATGATTCCAATCGCCGTCCATGTTGCAGTTTTCCAAGGCAAGTTTCACCCCGCGCTGCTCGGCCTCCACGGCCAAGGGTGCAAACACCTGCTGAAACTTGGGCAACGATTCAGGGATTGGCCGATCAGGAATCCGCCCGGCAAATCCGGCGACGACTTCGCAATCGAACAACTCAGCGGCCTCGATCAGTCGCCGCCAATCGGCGGCCGTCCGCTCGTCGGTCAACGGATTGCCATACACGCCGATCGCGCTAATCACCGGAGGCGCCGGCTCGCCAGCCAATAAATCCAGCAATTGTCCGGCCAGCGTCGGCAGATCGATCTCTTCGGCAATGTGATGGCCAAAGGCGAGTTCGAACGATTCAAAACCATACGGCAGAATCTGACGGATGTAACTTTCGGCGCGGTTGGCCGGAACGATGGTTCCTATACGAATATCGTCGTGGTTGGGCATTGTGAGTCCTTTAAGCGGTAAATCAGCATTACGGTTCCGTGGCGAATCTCAACCTTGGCGGCAGCAGCAATTGTAACTGGAGTGCATAAGGTCAGTCATCACAACTAGTTAAGTCGCATGCGTGTCGGCTTTAGGCGGCGGCGATCGCGAGACTGTCTTTTGTAGGGGAAGGTCGCGGACGTCGCCTAGACCCGTAAGCTAGATTTTCTCGGGAGAATCGTGCGGCAATCTGACTGCCCGTCGACCCCGAAAGCAATCGGAGCCTGGCGATATGGTTGCGGAATCATATACATCGTTAATTACCTACAATCCGTTGAGCGTGCGCGAGAATGCACCGATCTCGGAGGCGGTCGAACTATTTGTCGCCAGCGGCGTGAGCACGCTGCCGGTGGTCGACGCGGAGCGGAAGGTGCGTGGCGTGATCCGCTGCGCTTCGGCTGTCGCGGCGGCACAACGGGACACGAGCGGTGGCGGCCGATTGCTGGTGAGCGACATGGTCCGCGAAGTAAAGGTGCAGTTGAACGAATCGGCGACCCCCAGCGAGATCATCGACGCCTTGCTGGCGGCGGGCGAGCGGTCGTTGCCCATCGTCCGCGAGGGGCGGCTGATTGGAGTCGTTTCGCGCTCCGACGTCTTGCGAGAATTCTCCTATGGAGAGCTGGAGTGCAGTCGGCGGCCGGTATGGGAAGTGATGCATGGTCGTGAATCGGGATTCGATCTTCATGTCGACCCGCGGGAGGTCTTAAAATGCCTTCGGCGCGAGCGGCTGCCGTTGGTCGTTGTTCTGCAAGGCGAATGTCCCGTGGGAGTGGCGACGGTCGAGCAATTGTGCAAGGCGATCGACAGAGATGGCGAGCAAGGCCTGATGCAAATTGCCACCTTGCAAGTGGTTACTTGTTTGCCGCAGGTTGGGGCCGCGAAGGCGGCCCAACTACTGTTGGACGCACATGGCCTGGCAGTCGCGGTGGTGGACCGCCAGAACTGTCATTTAGGCACGCTAACGGTCGAGTCGCTGCTCGAACTGATCGCCGACGGACTCCGCTGGGCCGAGACGCCAGCGTAAGGTTTCGCCTATTACTGGTTGCGAAAACTCTCCAGCAGCACAGCCTTCTCGCGCTCCAGCGGAAACTGGTCGTAACTATTGAACGACGTGGCCTTGGACTGCAGATAGCGAACCCTGGCGTTGACGCCGGTCGGCGGACGCTGCACTTCGAGCTGTTCATTGCGAAGGCGGCGGTCTAGTTTGCGCAGCGCATTGCCGCGGCGCTCGATATCCTTGGCTTGATTGTCGTAAAGCTGATTGATTCGCTGGCCTTCGCGTTGAAGGGAAAGTCGCTGGTCGTTAATACGGATCGCTTCCCGCTCATGAATGCGATAATCGGCGTCGCGCCGCGACAGCAGCAACTCCAGGCGGCGAATGTCGTCCCGCAGCCGGCGTCTGCGAAACTCGTCTTCCTCGGCGTCCAAGGCAATGATCAGGGTGTTGATCTCTCGACGTAGATAGTGTATCTCATCACGCGCGGCGAGCAAGCGACTTTCGTATTGGGCCAATTGCGACTCCACTCCGCTGAGGCTTCGTTCGATCTCGCGAATCTCGTCTCGCTGATCGGCGCGGACGCGACGAAGGTCTTCGTCCAGATTCTGCATATCGAGCGTAACGCGGTTTTGTTCGACGACGAGCTGCTCGGCGCGCTGCAGTCGCTCCGCCTGCTGCACTTCGATGCCTTGTTCCCGCTCCTGCTGCTGTTCCAACTCGAAGGCGACCGCCCGGTCCGTGACGGTGGCGCGCCCCTCCTCGAACGCCTGTTGCTGTTGCGCGGTTAGCGCGGCGACGATCGCTCGGCGCGATTCGGCGCGATGATTCTCGGTCGTTTTGGCCACGGCGTTGCCAGGCCCATCGATGTAGCCAAACATGCGCCCCAGAAAATTTGCCCGCTGCATGGCGTCCTGCTGCGTCGCGTCGTCTGCGGCGCCGTTGTCCGAAAGCTTCTCGGCCATGGCAAGCATATCGACCAGAGCGGCCGAGTGCTGTTTGGAAATGATCCGTGTCCGGATCTTCCAGGCCAGAAAATCGAGGTTTTCCGGCTCCGATTCGCTCATGCGTCGCCAAGCTTCCAAGGCCAGATCGTAGCGGCCTTGTTTGGTGAGCGTCAGCGAGCGGGCGACATACACTCGGCGGTCGCCCGGCGCCAGCGCGATCGCCTTGCGAAAGTGCTCCTCAGCGTTCGCCCTAGCCGACGGCTCAATGCCCCAGCCTTCGTCGAGCATCTGCCGCACATAGTATTCCAGCGATGCGGGTTCATCCGCTACGCTGATCTCTACGAAGCACGGAGCCAATGCCACAACCGCCCCAGCTCCAGCCAGCCAACGCAACAATATCGACATAATCATGCCTTTTCTAGAAAAGCGCGAGGAATCCGGGGGCTGATATCCATCCTACCGGCATACCTCGCGAGAGGCAATGCGAACCAGCAGATTCCTCGCTTCCTCTGGGAGATGGTTTGTATTTCCGCGTGGGGGCTGAGACTCGCGTCGGCCCCAGGCGCCAAACGGTCAAAACGTCTCGCTGCCGAGACAACGTTGAAACCCGTCTCGTAGCGATTGTTTGCGGTCCTCCGTCCACCAGGCGGCGAAGTCCCGCAGCGAAGCGGCCAGTTCGTCCGATTCCTGATCGATCATCGAGCCAAGTTCGGCATGGTCGACTTCGCCATTGGCGGTCGCGTTCCAGCGGGCATAGCGCTGCTTGGCGACCGCGTGGTCGTTGAGTTCGCCCAATCGCGCCTGCAACTGCTCGATTTGAGGATAGAGTTCGTCGCGAAACAACACTGGGTAAACGCCGACGGTCAATTCCATCGTATATCGCAACTTCTTGCTGTGAACACGAAACTTGTGGAGTGCCGCGGGATCGTGATTGAGGGCGTCGGCGGTCGCGAAGAATTTCCGCAAGGTGCGTTGCACACGCTGATCCGCCCACGTCGCGAAGGAAGTGCGATTGCCTCGGTTGGACTTGCGAAGCCGCCGCAGGGACTTGCCGACGCGACGTGCGAACTTGTCGCTGACGATCAGCTTACTGTGGGTCGCGCGTAAGGGCCGTTGCGCCCGGCGGCGATGTTTTTTGACCCTGCGATAGACCCCCGACTGCGGATCGACGCCGGCATCGGCCAGCCGCAGCAGCAACACGTCGTCGTCGCGAGCCTCCCCGGCCGACTTGCGAATTTTCTTGAGTTGCTTGAGCAGCCATTTGGTGTCCTTGCGCCGGATCAATGGCGAAAAGAACTCGACCGCGGCAATCGACCGCCGCGTCCAGACCCGGCATTGGTGGACGTCTTCTTCGTTGGGCTGCTTGCCCGAACCGGCTCGTCGCAGATAATCCTCCACTGCGATCAATCGCGCGCGAAGAATCCTTTCCGCCGCCTTTGCGACGCGGTCGGTTGGAGAGACCTCGTCGGCCCATTTGGAATGCTCGTTCATGTCGGTTTAAGGTTCGCTGAGTTCCTTCGGCCGCCAAACCTGCCAATCGTCGACGGGGGTTTCCAGGGCCAACTGGGACCAGTGGTCGATAGGCATGTCGAGGCGTGCCAATGTCGCGGTGGGCATCCGCACGTATTCGTCAACCACGTGGGAAATGAACTGTTCCATGCCCGGGTTGTGGCCAACCAACAAGGCAGTCTCGAACTCGTCGGCAATCTCATGCACCACCTTCAGCAGTTGGTCAGCGGTTGCATGGTAAATGCGACGGTCATAGAGGATGGTCGCTTGATCTGATTCGAGCAGGCCTGATCGGGCAAGCGTCTCTCGGCAGCGAGCTGCGGTGGAGGAGATCAGGCAACTTGGAGTGCGGAATTGTTTTAAAATCACCCGCCCGATGCGCGGGGCGTCGCGCCGCCCGCGGGGATTGAG
>JBBDLY010000106.1:0-7106 GCA_040878585.1 Pirellulales bacterium | reverse complement strand
TTGAGGCGATGTCAACTCGTGCTAGCATCCCTAGATCGCAATACACAAACTACTTGAAAGCTACACGACCTCTTTCGGAGAAGGATTCGCCCGCATGTGGGCGTGCTTCCGATGGTTGGACTGTTACATATAATCAACTTTCCGCGGCGAGTGCTTGATTTTCTCGACCTACAATACCATTATGGGCGTGATGCTCCCCGGCAGGTGGAGGCGCTTTCCTTGTTAAGTCGACATGTATCATCCCCCAGGGTCTTTCGTGATGCGAACTTTTTTGGTGACCGGCGGCGCCGGTTTTATTGGCTCTCATATTGCCACCGCCTTGGTTGAACGGGGCGATCGCGTCCGCGTGCTCGACAATCTTTGCACCGGGCATCTCAGCAACTTGAACCATATTGCCGACTCGATCGAGTTCATCGAAGGAGACGTCGCCGATCCCGCGGTGGTCGCCACAGCGGTCGACGGGGTCGACGTCGTGTTCCATCAGGCCGCCTTGGCCAGCGTGCCCCGCAGCGTCGAGAAGCCGCTCGATACCAATCACGCTTGCGTGACCGGCACGCTCAACATGCTCGATCAGGCTCGGCGGGCGGGCGTGCGGCGGTTGGTCTATGCGGCCAGCAGCAGCGCCTATGGGGATCAACTCGCCAGCAGCAAGCGAGAGACCGATCTGCCGATGCCGATTTCGCCTTACGGCGTCGCCAAACTGGCCGGCGAATATTACTGCCAGGCGTTCACGGCGACCTACGGATTCGAGACGGTCGCCATCCGCTATTTCAACGTGTTCGGTCCGCGGCAGGATCCCGACAGTCCTTATTCGGCCGTGATCCCTCTGTTTATCACGGCGCTGCTTTCGGGCAAGTCGCCCACCATCTACGGCGACGGCGGCCAATCGCGCGATTTCACCTACATCGACAACGTCGTCCATGGCAACCTACTGGCCGCCGACGCCAACGCCGCCCAGGCTGCCGGCCGCGTGTTCAACGTCGCCAATGGCCGTCAGGTGACGCTGCTAGAGATGCTCTCCAAACTGCAAGCGTTGCTCGGCACCGAGATCGAACCGCATTTCGCCGATCCGCGGCCGGGCGATATTCGTGAAAGCCTGGCCGATATCAGCCTCGCCCGCACGCTGCTGAAGTACGAACCGCAAGTCGACTTCGACAGCGGCCTGGAACGCTCGATCGAATACTACCGCGAGATGGTCGGCGAGCAGGTCAGCAGTTGACGCTTCCGCCGCTGGGAATGTGCAGCCTGACAGGTTGCGCCGCGGCTTGATCTGGCCGCCGGAAGCAATCGCCTGCCTCTTCTCGCACGGCGACCACGGCGATCTTGAGCTGATCGGCCAGACGGCAAAACTCCTCGCGGTCGTCGACCACGATCGTCTTCTCCGCCTCAATCGCCAGCACCTTGCCGCCCGCTTCGTGTAGCCGATGGAGCGTGCCCAGCCCGACGGTCGGCACGTCGAACCGCATGTCCTGGTTCGGTTTGGCGACCTTGACCAGCGTGAAGCCTCGGCAGAGCGTACCGGCTCGGCGGATGCATTCGTCCGTTCCTTCAATCGCTTCGACGGCGATCACCGCGCGATCCTTGACCACCACACTCTGGCCGATGTCGAGCCGGCCCATTTCCTTGGCGTTGTGCCAGCCGAACTCGACGTCCTTGCGCTGCGCGGGCGTCGGTTCGCGTCGAGTGAGTTGTGCCGCGTTCACGAGTAACTCCGGTGCGTAGTCGGTCGCCGGTCCGAACGTAATGCCCGCGACGGAAACGCCGGCGACCAGTCGGCCCAGCAGGGTGTCGTCTTTACGGTCTCCCTTGGTGCCGACAAAATGCGGATAAAACCAACGAGCGGTCGTCCAATCGGGCAGATGCTGAAACCAGATCCAAGGTCGATAGAGGATGCGTTTATGAAACTTGCCGGCCATGGTGGCTTGCGTGACCCCATGCCGGCGAAAGTAGCGAATCGCCTTTCCCAACCGCGCCAGGCCGACCCACTCGAAATCGTCGACCAGCGGGGCGAGCGCGTCGGCGTCGGCATGCTCCATCACGCCGAGGCAATACACCTGGTAGTTCTGCCGCCGCAGCGCCTTAGCCACCACCAGCGGATAATTCCCCCAGGCGGCCACCAGACCCACGCGACGATCAGGGGGCGAATCAGTCACCAAAGGGCCTCTTGCCGCACCATGAACACTGAATTGAGTAGGTCCCGACGGGCGTCCCCTTCTCCCTGTGGGAGAAGGTGTCTGCGAAGCAGACGGATGAGGGCGGCGCTGCTGAAAAGCTTAGCCATTTGACGGCGCCGGTGAAGGCATAGCCTCTTGAGCACCGCCGCCCTCATCCGGCCTTCGGCCACCTTCTCCCAAAGGGAGAAGGGTTTTGCTTCAGACCGCTGAACTGTTACCGAAATTGTTGTTGAGCTGTCCCTTAGGCCGCCGGGCGGTTGGTCTCCTGGTCGCCGCCGGTGAGTTGCTCCAGCTTGCGGAGGATCATCTTGATTTGCTTGCGCATCTCGGGCAGTTTGACCATCGCCGCTTGCTTGAGTTTCTGTTCACGCGCCGGCGTGGCCGGCGTGCCGATGTAGAACTCGCCGTCCGGCACGTCGTTGCTGATGCCGGCTCGCGCGCCGAGGATCGCCCGGCTACCGATGTGGACGTGGTCGCGCACGCCGACCTGGCCGGCCATCACCACGTAGTCGCCGGTGGTGGTGCTGCCGGCGATGCCGACCTGCGAGCAGATCATGTTGTGCTTGCCGATGCGGCAGTTGTGGGCGATCATCACCTGGTTGTCGATCTTGGTGCCGTCGCCGATGACGGTCGCCCCGTAGGTGCCGCGATCGATGGTCGTGCCGGCGCCCACGTCGACGTCGTCTCCCAGCACGACGTTGCCGAGCTGCGCCGAAAGTACGTGCCGACCCGTCTCGCTCTCGTAGCCGAAGCCATACGCGCCGAGCGTGACCGTGGCGTGCAGGATGCAACGGTCGCCGACGATCGTTTCCTCGTACAACACGCAATTGGGAAAGATCACCGTGTCGTCGCCCACCCGGCAGCCCGCCAGCAAGGTCACGCCGGAGTAAATCGTGCTGCCGTTGCCGATGATGCACTCGTCGCCGATATGTGCGCCGGCGTGAATCGTCACCCCGTCGCCAAGCCGGGCGGTCGAACTGATCACCGCCGCTGGGCTGACGCCCGCTTGCCTGCCGCGCCGCATGGGCCGAAAGTTCTCCACAATTCGAGCAAAGGCGGCGTGGACGTTGTCGACTTGGATCGCCGCGCGGCCTCGCGGTGAGAAATCGCGCGGCACGACCAACGCCGCGGCGGCGGTGCGGGTCAGCAGGTGCGACTTCTCGGTATCGTCCAGAAGGCTGATATCGGCGTCGGTCGCCGTATTGAGCGTCGCGGCGCCGTGGATGACGAGCGTACCGTCGCCGACGAGCGTACCGTCGACCAGCCGCGCCAGTTCTTCCAGTGAGATCGCCGCTGTATTGGGGCCAATCAAAGCAAGCTTCCTTTCCTGCCAACGGTTGCCGCACGCTGCCGCATGTCGGCGGAGAATCGAGTTAGTCGGTCGCACCCATCGCAAGCCCACGACAGTGAGAGGGAAATGCTAACGGGTGGAGGCTGTTTGCGGCAATAGCGAAATGCTAAACGGCGAATAACCGGCAAGGTGGATAGTTTGCGGGGACTGGTCAAAAACCTAATGGTTTACCCGGAAGCTGTTCCCGCTTGGGGAGGGAACGGGCCAATGACGAATGTCGAAGCACGAATGACGAAAAAAACCAGAATGTCGAATGAGGATTGCCGTCATTCGTCATTCGTCATTCCTTCGTCATTCGGACTTCGACATTCGTCATTTCCCAATCGGTCTATCGGAACAAAACCGCACTCAATGTCGATTCCCTGATACCTCAATTTTGGGCAACCCAGAGTTGCTTTACGATCACGTCAATTTCGCGGTCGCAGGAGCCATCGTCTGGGGCAAACGACCTCATCCGTTGTCGTACCAGTTCGACCAGGCGATCGTGCGCCGCGCGGTCTTGCGGGGCGTCGAAATCGATTCTGCGGATCGGCGCCGCGCGCAGTAGGTGCCCGTTGATTTCCAGTCCCACGCCCCGCCGCTTGGCGTGCCGGACGAACCACCTACGCAGCGTCTCGGAATTCAGCACCGCCGCGAAGTAGTAGAGATGCTCGCGCGTCCCCTCGGCGGGCACGAACACATTCACGCTAAACGGCACATAAGCGGGCGCCTCGACCGGCACGATGCTGGGCCGCTCGGCGAATTGCAGGCAGAGCAGCTTCGGCGACCGCCATAGCCGTTCGTCGCGCGGCCAGTGCAGCCGCCACCAGGGGAGCTTGCCCTGGGTGGTTTCGCGACGGGCTTCCATGATCGGGCGAAAGGGGGCCAGGTGCGCCGCCAAGGTCGGATATTGTTCCAGAATGGGCCAGGTGCGACGGGTGGAATAGATCAGCCACCTCGCCGGCGGCTGGAAGCGATAACGGCCCAACTCGCTCGGTTGCGAATAGGGACGCAGCAACTGCCGTTCCGCGGGCGAGAGCTGCAAGCGTTCGACTTCCTCGCAACTCAGCGAAAACACCCCTTGGCCGACTTGCCAGCGATTGCCAAAGCGGGCGTTGGTGCGCCGGTTGACCGTGGCCGGGTTCTCGGCGATTCCTTGCCGCACAAGCCCCAGTTCACCCAGCGACGCAAACCGGCTCTCGGCGTCCGCCGGAGCGGTTCGAGCCGATCGGCTGCCACGGTTCGCCGAGCCAGTCAGCACCTCCGCCAGCGGGCGACTGGTTTGCTCCACCAATGGGCTTTGCTCCGCCAGCAGTTGCTCCCACGTTGCCGTCGGTTCCGACGGTTGCTTTACCTGCACCTGGCCGCCGCCCCGAGGACCAGCGATGAAGATGGCATGACGGCCCGTCACGCCGTCAAAGATCGGCCGCTCGCCCAGCAGGAACAGTTCCTCCAACGAGACGTCGGTCTGGAGCGCCTCGCGCAGCTTGCCCGCGCCGGCCGCCTGGAGCCAATAGCTGTTGGTGATAAACCCTACCCGGCCTTCGTCATGCAGCAGGCGGAAGGCGCGATGGGCGAAATAATACCAGAGGTCCATTCGCGGCATGCGATATTGCGCCAGTGACGGATGGCTGCCGCTTGCCAACCGCTGGCCGTGATCCAGCTCGCGGCGGTACGGCGGATTCGCCACAATGGCGTGATATCCCCCGCGGGCCCGCACGTCGGCGAACGCCGCCGGCCAATCGATCGCCCCAGGCGAGGCACTGGGGCCCTCCGCCGCCGACGAGCGAAAATCGCGCCCGGTGAGTGCGTCGCCGCAGGTCAGGTTCGCCGCCACGACGTCACGTGCTTCGTGGTGCAGGCCATACCAACAGAGGTTGAACCGTGCCATTTGAAGCGCCGCGCCGTCGACGTCGGCCCCATGCAGATGCCGGGCGGCGATCTCCGCGAGTGACGCCGCCGCTCCATGGCCGCGGTACCAGGCGCTGAGCCGCTCCAATGCAGCCAACAGAAAGCTGCCGGCGCCGCAGGCCGGATCGAGAATCGCCAGCGGACGCCGCTGCTGCGAGGCAGGATCGGTTCGCTCCAGCAGGGGATCGAGCGTGCGGCGGACGATATAGGCGGCAACCGGCGGCGGCGTGTAGAACACGCCCCCCTGGCGACGTTGCCGACCGCAGCGGCGGGTGTGCCACGCGCCCCGCGCCGCGGGAAGTAGTTCGTAACCAAGCAGCAATTGATGGGCGTCGGCAAGAAACCGCGGCACGTCGGCAGAGGCAATCGTCGACAGGGTCCGGCTCAAGCCCGACTCGAGTTCCAACACCTCGCCATCGGACACCGCGTCTTCGAACACTTCGCCGTCCACCGGCCAGTTGCCGTTCATCCGGCGTGCCAAGGCGGCACGCAGCACCGCGGCCAAGTCGCCGCGGCAGCCCTCGGCGATCTGCTCGGGCGACTCTCCCCCGTCACGGCCCGAGCGTCGACCGGCCAGCGACACCCAGGCGGCCAACAACTGGCGTCGATGCACCGCGGAAAGGCGATATCGCAACTCAGCAGCAACGTTCATGGCGGTGTATGTATGCTCTGTCACATAGGCAGGCAAGCAATCTTGCTCTTAATCATAATCTTACTCTCAGTAGTTCCAATTTTCGACGAAGGACTTAGCTGATTGATGGCACATCGCTAGCTGTCAGCTATCAGCTTTCAGCTTTCAGCTTTCAGCTTTCAGCAAGGAAAAGCTCGGTTTCTGGCTGCTGACGGCTGATAGCTGAAAGCTGGCGTCGCCATCATTGAAGCTGTCAAGTTGTTCGCAACATCGAGATTGGAACTACTGACTCCCAATCCCAGCGCACCTTTGTTCGAGTGCGTCGTGACACCTTCATGTGAGGGTGCCATGCCCACGCGCAGTTTACGAAGCATGGGCATGTGAATCGCGGACCTGGCATGCGCACGATGCAGAACAAATACCAGCACGAAGCGCGAGCGAGTGCATCGGCGGAGGAGAACGTGTTCCGCCGCTGGAACGGTTTGAGGGAAAAACGCGTACTCCTCCGCGAATGCACTCGCTTGCGCGTCGTGCTGGTATTGCGCTGGCTCTCTGCGCCGCTTGCGGCTTACTCCGATTCGGCGGCGCGCTCGGCGTCTTCGCGGGCGACTTCGCGGTGGATGGCGCCGCTTAGCCACCAGCCCCATACCAGGTAATGCAGAGCCGCGAACAGGAATATCCCCAGTCCCAAAAAAATCACCCAGGCGAACGCCCCCAGGGTGAGCACCACCACGCCGCCGGCGAGCATCACCGCCGTCAACACCGCCAACACGATCACCCAAAACGACGCCCGCCGCGGCGACGGCGTGGGGGCCGCCTGGGGCGGATCGGGCTTGGAAGGCATCTGCGACATGCTGGGATTATTGGCCGGCGGGGGTGCTCAGTCAACAAACTCCGGCTCGATAAGTTGCGGAATCACGCCCGCCTCGTACCCTTTCTTCAGCAGCAAGCGGACCGCTTCGCGTCCGCGGGGGCCAAAATCGATGGTCCAGTCGTTGACGTACATGCCGACAAACTGATCCGCCTTGGCGTGGTCCAAGTCGCGTCCATACTGCAAGGC
>JBBDLY010000105.1:3516-7222 GCA_040878585.1 Pirellulales bacterium | reverse complement strand
AGATGGCCTTGATCCTCGAACACCGCCGGCATGCCGCCGCGTCCGCCCGGCTCGACAAACGCCTTGGCCCAAGGATCATAATCGGGATAGATCACCGCCGCCTCGCGGCGTCGTTCGCGGAACACGTGGTCGCGCCACGGCCAGTATTTCTGGTCCGGCAATCGCTTGTAGTGTTCCTTGCCGGCCAGCCCCACGTTGCCATGCACCTCGACCACGTCGGCTAAGCACCAGCTTAGCCGCTGCGATTCCTTCTGCTTGAGCATTTCCAGATCGCTTTCGTTGTTGGCGATGTACGGCGTCATGATGATCAGCAACTCGCGGCGATGTTCCTCGGTACTGTCGAAACGGAACAGGCTACCCAACAGCGGTACGTCGCCCAGGATCGGCACCCGCCGCGACTGGGTCGCGCGGGACTTGGAGATCAATCCGCCCAGGATGACCGTCTGCCCGTTGCGGGCGCTGACGGTGGTCTGCGCCGTGATAGTGCGAATCTGAGGCGAGCGAATCACGTCGCCGTTGGAGTTGATCGAGATCGGAATGCCCTCTGCCTCGGGGCCGACTTCGGACTTCTCCGCGTCGATCTCCATCACGATCAGCCCCTGCGGACTGATCCGCGGCGTCACGCCCAGCAGGATGCCGACGTTTTCCAGCACCGTGTTGTTGATCGTGCCGTTGTCGGTCAACTGCGTGGAGGTGATCCGCGGCACGCGGGCGCCGATCTGCACGAAGGCCGGCTGGTTGTCGAGCGTCATCACTTGCGGCCGGCTTAGTATGTCGAGCCGGCGGTCGTCCTGCAAAGCCCGCACCAGCACGTTGACCGCATCGCTGGAGGCGCTCAGCACCAGTCCGCCGTAACCGAGCGCCGCGTTGCTGCGGCTGACGCCGAAGGTCGACAGCGCCTGGCCGAGCACATTGTCGCGCGTCGCCTGACTGGCCGCATCGCTGCTGTTGCCCAAGGCGTTGCCGTTGAAGTTAAACCCCGGATTGACCGTGTCGGTGACCACGCCCCGATCGTAGAGCAGGGAATCCTGAATGCCCAGTTCCACGCCCAGCTCATCGATGTCTCCTAGCTGGACTTCGGCGATCAGCACCTGGATCAGCACCATCGGCGGCTGCTTGTCGAGGTCGCGAACCAATTGCATGATGTCGTCGAAGTATCTCGGCGTGGCGCTGATAATCAGGCTGTTGTTGACCGGCTCCGGCACCACGATCACTTCGCGCTCGATCTGCTCGAACGGGCTGACGCCGGCGTCGGCCAATTGCTGCACTTGCCGCTCGCTCCGCAGGTATTCGTTGATGGCGTTGGCCACGTCGAGCGCCGGCGCGTTTTGCAGCCGATAGACCTCGCTGCGCCGCTGGTCGACGTCGCTCTCGTCGAGCCGCAACAGGATCGCCTCGACCACGATCAGGTCCGAGGACGAACCGGAGGCGATAATGCTGTTGGTCCGCTGGTCGACGCTGAACCGCAGTGGCACGATCAGGCTCTCGCCGCCGGCCCCGACCGCCGGGCCGGCTTGTCCGCCGGTTTGCTGGCCGAACAAGCTTTGCAGCATCTCGGTCAGTGCCGTGGCGTCGCCGTTGATAATGGTGAACACCTTGATCTGCGACTCGGCCGCCGGCAGCATGTCGAGCTGCTCGATCAATACCGAGATCAGGTCCATATTCTCCTTGGGACTGGTCACCACCAACGCATTCGCACGCGTATCGGCCACGATGCGAACGTCGGTCAGGATGCCGCTTTGCAGCAGACGCTTTCCCTCGGCGTCGAGCGTGCTGAGCGTGAGCATCGCCGCACGGGCCTGTTGCTGGCCGGGGCGCCGCACGCCGCCCGGTTGCTGGCCGCCGCCGGGTTGCGCTCCGGCGCCGACGTCCCCTTGTACCTCGGTGCCGGCCCCGCGGATCGCCTCCTGCAGCACAGGTCCCAGCTCCTCGGCCAGGCTGTTGCGCAGGGGAAATACGCGGACCTCGCTGACCGCTTCGCTATCGAGCACGTCGATCTCGCCCAACAGCTCTCCCACCTCGGCCAGATCGCGTTGACCGCCGCGGACGACGAGTGAGTTAGTGCGAAAATCAGCCAGGATTTGCAGCCGCGGCCCGAGTCCGCCCCGGTCGGCGTAGAATTCGGTGATCGTCTCCTGGGCTTCCAGCGCCGAGAGATACTTCAGCCGAAACACGCGGAACTGGCTGGCCGGCGGTATCGGCTCGTCCAATTTACGGATCAGTTCCACGACCGACTGCACACTGTCTTGCCGGCCGATCAACAGCAGCGCGTTCGGCTTGACCAGGGCCGTGATGCTCACTCGGCCTTGCCGCGGTTGCAGCACCTGCTCGTACAGCGGACCGATCAGGTCGGCCGCCGCCTGACTGTCGATAAATCGCAGCGGAATGATCTCGATCGCCGGCTGTGTCTCGGCGCTGAGCCGTTCGATGTCTTCAATAATCCGCAACACCCGGGCGACGTCCTGCTTGCTGCCGCGTACGACGATCACATCGAGTCCTTCGAGAAATTCGATCCGCACGGGGCCAATCTGGCCGGCGCCCTCGACCGCCGCTTCAACCTCCCCCGCGGGAACATCGATCGGCGGGTCGGCAGGCTGTTGATCCACTGGTTCGCCGTCGGCCTGAAAGGCGGTCAGCGCCAGTTGGATCGTGCCCCGTTCGGCATTGCCGAAGGCGACCAGTTCGGTCTGTTCGTCCGGATTGGCGGCCGGCCGATCGATGGCGGCGATCAGTCGACTCCACGCGTCGGCCGCTTCGCCGACCGCCTCGACTGTGATCCGACGTTGTCGGCGATCGATTCGCAGACGGACCGGTTCGCCCCAGGAATCCTCGAAGGCGAGGCTGGCAGTGTCTGTTTCCGGATCGACGCGAACCGGCAACTGGGTGCGCCACAGCCGCGCCAAGGCGGCCTCGAACGCTGGCGGCGAGACGTGCCGCAGATCGACGGTTCTCGATTCGGGTTCGCCCCGCTCGGCGCGCGTCGGCGGCTGCACCGCCGCGTCGGCCGGCAGCGTCGGCAGCATCCGGGCAATCTGATCGTGAACGGCTTGCGGCGCCAGCACCAGCAATTGCGAATTGCGCTCGTCGAGGCTCACCCGCACGCCACTGGCCGGCGGAAACCGCTGCTCCACCTGTTGCCGCGATCGTTCCAACTGCGCTCGGGGCAAACGATACGGCGCCAGTCGCGCCGGCTGCGGCACGACTGCGGCTGCGCGGTCGAGCGTTGACAACAGGTTCGCCAAGGCACGGTGCGCCGCGCCGTCGCCGCGGAGCATCACTCGGCCGCGGGCTTCGTCGATGCGGACTTCCGATTCCTGGGGCAAGGCGTCTAGCAACGGCTTCAGCCGGGCGGCGAACTCGGTCGCCGACATGTGCTTCAACTGGTACGACTTGATCTCGCCTGCTTCCTCCGCCCGACTGGTAAGCGTCCAGCCGCCCGTGACAACCACCGCCACGGCCAGGGCCGCCAGCAGCAGTCCCGGCAACCAGCCGGAGCGAGCGAAGTCGGAGCGAAACAGTGTGAACATGAGATGTTTTCCGCGGTGGCGATTCAGTTCGGCCAGCCAACGCCGCCGGTTGACGGCGGGGCCTTCTGCTGCGCACGCGGCAGCGCGCGCACCGGCATATCTGGGATAATCGGCACATCTTACCCAACCGCTACAATCAAAAGTGCCGGCGGCTCCCCGTAACGGTGGCTTCCAGCCGC
>JBBDLY010000105.1:0-3416 GCA_040878585.1 Pirellulales bacterium | reverse complement strand
CTGGCTCTTTTCACCCGGCCTCGCCTTTCGATTTCGCCGCAGGCGGTCATATCCTATTGCCCCTTTTCCTTTTGCGCACAACCACGATGCCCGAACGCGACCCTCAACCTGACGAATTTGTCCGCCTGTTCATGGCCAACCAGCGGCGCATTCTGGCCTACGTGGCGACGATGGTCCCCAACCTGGCAGACGCCGAAGACATCGTGCAGGAAGCCAGCAGTGTGATGTGGGCGAAGTTCGACGAATTCACGCCCGGCAGCCAGTTTCACAGTTGGGCGTTCAAGATCGCCCATTACAAAGTGCTCGAATACCGCCGCCGCGAAGGCCGCGACAAGTTGGTGTTCAGCGAAGGACTGCTGGAACAGATCGCCGCCGAGGCAAGCGAGCAATCCAGCGAGATGGAATCGCAGAGCCGTTTTCTCGGCGAATGCCTGCAAGAACTTACGCCGACCAACCGCCGCCTCATCGAGCAGCGTTATCAACAGGGAGCGAAGATCAAGGACTTGGCCGTGATGATCGGCCGCTCCGTGGTGACCGTTCGCAAGCAACTGCAGGCGTCTCACGCGGCGCTGCTGGAGTGCGTCGAGCGCAAACGCGATCAGGAGACGGACGCATGAGCGATGCATTGTTCGAAATGCAAGACTTGCTATTCGGCATCCAGGACGGCGACGCCGCGCCGGAAACGTGGCAGCGGTTGGAATCGCTGTTAAGCGGCGATTCGAATGCCCGTGCCGAATACATCCGCCTGATGGGCCTGCAAGTCGATTTGCGGCTGCAACAAGAAGTTCGACGGTTCGACTTGCCTGCCACGGTAGACGATCGACCAGATTTTTCAGCCCCAAGCCGCCGGCAACGTTGGTGGTCGCGCGGCGTCGAACTGGTTAATCGCAACTCGACGGTGTCGATGATTACTTCGGGGTTGTTCATGACCATCATTCTATTGCTGCTGGCGATGTGGGTTGTGCCCGACGGAAGACAGGCCGCGCCGGCCGACGCCGTCCCGTCGATCGAGTTCGTCGCACATATCACCGAAACTTCCGGGGCCGCCTTCGATAACACCAGCGACGGCAACCTCAAGGACCGCTCGCTGTTTGCCGACGACAAGATCGTGCTGACGGCCGGGTTGGTCGAGGTCACGTTTGAGAGCGGGGCCGTTCTGCTGCTGGAAGGCCCGGCGCATCTGCAAGTCAACTCCCCCATGACGGCCTCGCTGGAGCATGGCACGCTATCGGCTCGGGTAACCAAGCAGGCAATTGGCTTTGCCGTGAACGGGCCGGGAATTCAGGTCGTCGATTTGGGCACCGAATTCGGCATGGCGATCGACCCGCAAGGAGGGGGTGAACTGGCTGTCTTCGACGGTCTGGTTTCCGCCGACATCGGCGGCGTCAGGCAGCAGCAGACCTTTCGGCTGGCCGCGGGTGAATCGTTGTTGTGGGGTTCTGGCGGGTCGGACGTCGAGAAATCCAAGCTTGCCGAGTCGCCCCGGTTTACCCGCCGCATTCCCCAACGGATTGCCTTTCCGCTCATCAGCACCGGCCAGCACGTCGACGCGAATGGGCACGATTCGCAGTGGCGCGTCAGCTATGCCGATATCGACGACGAGCCGGCCCTGCGAGTGATTGCTGTTCCCGTCTACGCCGCCTGGCTGGGGGATTCGCATTGGATCTCGCTGTCTTCCTCCGATTGGCGAACCGCGGACCCACAAGAGATTTTTCGGTTTTCCGCGGAGTTCGATCTGCCCGACGTCGAGCCGGCCAGCGTCATCGCCCGCGGCAAGATCGCCGCCGACAATCGGGTGGTCGCGGTCTGGCTCAACGGCGAACGGCTGAATTTTGCACAGCAGTCGCTGGAGGGTTTTTACAAGCTGGAGGAGTTTTCGATCGCCGGCGGATTCCAAGCCGAGGGCAATACGATTGTGATTGAAGTAGAAAACACGGCCAATTTCCCCAACCCGCTGGCGTTGCGGTTTGAGGCGACGGCCGTCGGAATTAAAGTGGAGAGTGACAACTAAATCGAAGCGGATGGTTCCTATTGAGCCGGCAGTCTCTTTTTATTTTCTCAATTGAGTTACGTTCACCTTATTTGTGAGAAGGCAGTACAAGAATGACCAAGAACATAATTGCATTGGCATGCGTCGCTGTTGCGCTGATGGGACTGGAAGTCCGTGCGGATCTGGTTGGCTACTGGTCGCTGGACGGCAATGAAACCGATTTCAGCGGATACGGCAACAATGGCAATCCGCTGGCCGGCGGCTCGTATGTGTTGGATACTCCGTTGGCCAGCGGGCAGTCGGTGTCATTTAACGATGTGAGCGGCCAGCGAATTGAGATTCCCGACGCGCCAAGCCTGGATCTAGCCAGCGGCTTGACGCTCAGTGCTTGGGTGAATGTGAATAACCTCTCCGACTTTCAGATGATTCTCGCCAAAAACCCCAGCGGTACCGCGGCCGCCAATCTGGCCGGCAATTTCGAGTTTAGGATCAACGCCGGCTCCGGCACGCTAGGCCTACTGCACCAAACCAGCGCCGGTAGCACACAGATAGGCTACACCTCGCCCAACGCCGTGACCGCCGGCAATTGGCACCACGTGGCCGCCGCGCTAGAGTCGGGCGGCGGAGTGCGGCTGTACATCGATGGCAAGAACGCCGGCTCATTCGCGACGGGCACGTTCGATGGCACGATCCTCAACAACAATCCGGTGCTGATCGGCGATCGCGCCGATAACACACATCATTTCGACGGCAAGGTTGACGATGTGGCAATTTACAACGCCGCGCTGCCGCCGGAGCAGATTGCCGCCTTGGCCGGACAGTCGCGGACACCCTTGTCGGCGGTCACAACGGAGATCAGCGGCATCAACTCCGGTGCGCCGTCCTGGCTTGGAGGGAGAACACCAAATAGGGTGACCGACGGCTCGGGCATCACGCCCGACAACGATGGCGATCTCACGCCGCAGCACGACGTCAATCCGGGCAACATGTGGCTGACGGCACAGAATCCCGCCGCCAGCGACCGCTGGATCAAATTCAACCTGAATGGCCTGCACAAATTGGATGCGGCCCAAATCTGGAATTACAACGAGACCGGTACTACGGAGCGGCAGGTAACCAGCGCCTTGGTTCAAACCTCGACCGATGGCATCAACTGGACCACGCTGGGAGGCGGCCCGCAAAGCCTGGCTCCCACGGCGACCGGGGCGGCTGGTTACGACAATACGAACACCTTGCCCATGCAAGGCGTTGAGGCCCGCTTCGTGCGATTTGGCAATCCGGCCACTCCGCTAGTGCAACAAGGCACCACGTTGGGCAATTACCTTGGCTTCTCGGAGGTCAAGTTCTACGGCGATACGATTGCCACGTCCGACGTACAGTTTACAGCCACGGCAGCCGCTTCAAGTGAACTCGGTGGTTTCGACCG
>JBBDLY010000104.1:0-1343 GCA_040878585.1 Pirellulales bacterium | reverse complement strand
TACGTCGGCCAGGATATTCCCGTGCAGTTGCGCTACGAGGTCGAGCCGGGACGCATGGAGGTGGTCGATACCCAAGTCATCCGCGCCAGCGGCGACAACGAACAGGTCGAGTTCTCGCTCAAGCATATTCCCACCGTACCCGGCGAGTTCAAGGTGGAAGTGGTCGCGACGCCCCAAGACGGCGAAGTGACGACCACCAACAACCAGTTGCCGACCTACGTGACCGTGCTGCCGGGCGGATTGCGGGTGCTGTATGTGGAAGGCGAACTGCGGCGGGAGCAGAAGTTCCTCCGCCGCGCGCTCGACAGCTCGCCCGACATGGAAGTCGATTTCGAATGGATCAACCGGAAAACGCAATCGCAGTGGCCGATCACGCTGCAAAATGATCCGTTCGGTTCCGGCAAGTACAACGTGATCATCCTAGGAGACGTCGATTCCAAAGCCTTAAGTCCCGAAGACTGGGAGGCGCTGGCTCAGGCGGTCCGTCGCGGCGCGGGGCTGATCATGCTGGGCGGATATCAAACCTTCCGACCGGGCGGCTACCAGTTCACGCCGCTGGCCGGCGTGCTGCCGGTGGAGATGGACCCGCAGATCGACCGTCTGGTGCGGCAGTCGATCGGCGGCGCGATCAGCCCCGACCTGCATCTGGAAGGACCGCTGCCGATGCAGCCTACTCCGCTGGGACTGCGGCACTACATCATGAACCTCAATCCGGGCGAGCCGACCGCCGAGGCGTGGGCCGAGCTGCCGCCCCTGTCGGGGGCGAACAGATTTCGCGGCGTCAAACCGGGGGCCGCGATCCTGGCGGAGTCTCCCCAAGGCGCGCCGTTGTTGGTCGCCGGCGACGTGGGGGGCCGCACGCTCGCTTTCGCCGGCGATTCCACCTGGCGCTGGGTGATGCAAGGGGATGAGAAGGCGCACCAGCGGTTCTGGCGGCAGGTGGTGCTGTGGCTGGCCCGCAAGGAAGAGATCGCCAAGGGGAACGTCTGGGTGCGGCTGGAGAGCCGCCGCTTCGCGCCGGGCGCCTCGGTCCACTTCACCGCCGGCGCACAGAACGACCAGCGCGAACCGATCCTCGACGGCGAGTTCCGCGCCGAGGTGGTCCACAACGACACTCGGCAACGTGTCCGCCTGGCCCGTCAAGGCGACGTGATGCGGGGCACGTTCTTCGCCGGCTTGGAGGCGGGCGACTACACGCTGACGGTGACCGCGGAGAAACAGGGCCAACCGCTCGGACCGCCGGCGGAAGCCCGTTTCATGGTCTATGAAAAGGACCTGGAAATGAGCAACTCGGCGGCGAATCCCGCGCTGTTGGCCAGTCTTAGCGGCATCACGGCGGAGGC
>JBBDLY010000103.1:0-7236 GCA_040878585.1 Pirellulales bacterium | reverse complement strand
GTAAGACGGCCCTCCGAGGCCGCCAGTAAAAGTAAGACGGCCCTCCGAGGCCGTCTGCGAGAAGCAAAGCTTCGAGCCAAAAGCGTCAGCGCGAAGCAACCCGTCACCGACTGCGCCGGAAAAAACCCTCCAACAGCTTGCCAGGCGACGGCGGAACCGCTATGGTGGTAATGAACGTTTTAACACTACTTCGGCCTCCCCAGAGCAGGCGTTAACCGAGCGACAAGGAGTGCGACCCTCATGGCTAGTTACAACCGCGTGGTACTCGTCGGCAATCTCACCCGCGATCCCGAATTGCGGTACATCCCCAGCGGCACTGCCGTGACGGAGATCGGCATGGCGATCAACGACCGCTACAAGAAAAACAATGAGTGGGTCGAGGAAACGACGTTTGTGGACGTCACACTGTGGGGCCGCACGGCCGAAGTCGTTAGCGAATATCTTAGCAAGGGGTCGTCCGTTCTAATCGAAGGTCGCCTCAAGTACGACAGTTGGGAGAAGGACGGGCAGAAATTCTCCAAGCTCCGCGTCGTGGGTGATCGCATGCAAATGCTCGGCGGACGTCCCGGTGCTGGCGGAGGCGGCGGAGGAGGCGGAGGCGGTAATCGGGCTGCCAGTCGCGGCGGCAGCCCTGCTGCGGGCAATCAAGGGGGCGGCGCGGACAACCAGTATCAGCCGAGCGGCCCCTCGTCGCAAGAAGATTCCTATTCGCCCAGCGAGGACGACATTCCGTTCTAGGAACCGTCCCGCCGCAGGCAGTGCGGAACCGCTGCACAGCGATCCATTTATTCCAAATCAAGTATCATCGCCAAGTAAAAGAATTAGAAAGCAGAAGCCATGCCAGTAGCCAAGAAGCGCAAAGTCAAGTTCAAGCGAATGCCGCGCGGCCGGCACGGCGGCATTGAACTGCTGTTGATTCAGAACGTCGACCATCTTGGCAAGCAAGGCGAGGTGGTCGAGGTGAAGGCGGGCTTCGCCCACAATTACCTCATTCCGCAAGGTCTGGCGACTCTGGCGACCGACCACCATAAACGGATGGTCGAAAAGCACAAGGCGACGCTCCGCCAGATCGAGGAATCGCGGCTGAAGGATCTGCGCACGCTGGCCGAAAACCTCACCAAGCAGAGCATCACGATCGAGGCCAACGCCAACGACGAAGGGCATCTGTACGGATCGGTCGGCGCCCACGACATCGTGATGGCAATGAAGAAGAACGACTTCACCATCACCGACGATCAGGTGCGACTGCAAGGTCCACTCAAGGAATTGGGCCTCTACACGGTCAAGATCCACCTCGGTCAAGAGATCGAAGCCGATCTCAAGGTGTGGGTCGTGCCGACCGCCGCGGACGACGTTCCCGCGCCGAAAACCGTGGAAAAGTAGTCAGTCAAACGTGGTCGATTTGTTCGCTCGCGTCGACAACAGTTGGTCTGGAAGTCGGTTGCGTAAATCGCAAGAAAAGTGCTTGCGAAGCGGCCCGGCAAACCGTTAGACTCTCTCCTCGCGATGGCTGCCGTCGCGGTTGGTCGCACGCGCGTGTGGCGCCCGTCGATGCTTGGCGTCGGAGTAGCGCACGCATATCTTTCAAGGAGGGTTCGTCATGTCGGTTGGATCACGGGAGGAACGTCGCGGATCGTTCAATCAACGCCGGGTCGATCGCGCAGGCGGCGACGTCGCGGAGCGCAAGCTCCCCTGGAGCGAGGAGGCCGAAAAGGCGGTACTTGGCAGCATCCTGCTGTTGCCGTCGGTGCTCGACGACGTGGCGCCGCTGCTCCGTGCCGACGATTTTCACGACGACGCCAACCGCAAGATCTACGAGCAGATTCTGCACATCTACGACGGCGGCAAGCGGATCGATCCGATGCTCGTCGCCGAGCAGCTCAAGAAGGTTGAACAGTACGACGTCATCGGCGGGGCCGCCTATCTGGCCGAAGTCGCCCAGAGCGTGCCGACGGCGGCCAATGCCGTCTACTACGCCGAGATCCTCCGCGATCGGGCGACGCTACGCTCGCTGATTCTTTCCGGCACCGAAATCGTCCGCGACGCCTACGACCCCGAACTCTCCGCCCGCGAGATGCTCAACAAGGCGGAAGAGCGGATCTTCAGCATCCACGACAAGCGGACCAACTCGAACGTCAAGAAGATCGACGACGTGCTGATGGAGGCGTTCAAGCAGATCGACGCCCGCATGGAGAAGGGAGGCTCCACCGGGCTGTCGACTGGATTCGCCGACCTCGATCACCTGACCGGCGGGTTGCACCCCTCGGAACTGATGATCGTCGCCGCCCGGCCGGCGATGGGCAAGACGGCCTTCGCCTTGAACATCGCGGAGAACATCGCCACCCGCAAGGATGCGGCCGAGGGGAGCAACGTCACGCTGTTTGTCAGCCTGGAAATGTCGCACTTGGAACTGGTCCAGCGCGTGCTTTGCTCGCGGGGCGAGATCGCCGGCGAGAAGTTCCGCAGCGGGTTTCTCTCCAAGGACGATCGGCAGAAGCTGATCGAAGTCTCCTCCGACCTCAGCCGCGCTCCGTTGTACATCGACGACAGCCCAACCCGCACCGTCACTGAGATCGCCGCCGCCGCGCGGCGGATCAAACGGCAAGTCGGCCTGGGCTTGATCGTGGTCGATTACCTGCAGTTGCTGCAACCAGACGACCCCCGCGATCCCCGCCAGGAGCAGGTGGCGAAGATGGCTCGCAGACTGAAGGTGGTCGCCCGCGAGTTGAAGGTGCCGATCATTTGCCTCGCCCAGCTTAATCGCCAGGCGGAAATGACCAAGGACAACCGCCCCAAGCTGAGTCACTTGCGCGAATCGGGCGCCATCGAGCAAGACGCCGACGTGGTCGTGATGGTCCACCGGGAAGAATATTACCTTAGCCAGGCCGAACGCGAAGCGATCCGGGCGGAAGGCGATCCCAACGGCATTCTCGGCCAGGCGGACATCATCATCGCCAAACAGCGAAGCGGCCCGACCGGCGAGGCGAAACTGCATTGGTTCCAGCAGTTTACGCGCTTCAAAAACGCTGAACAGCGGCAATACGACGAGTTTGAGCAATACGCTTCCGACGAATTCTGACAAATCGCCCCAGGTTGCGCAGTCTTGCCAGTCAGCCGGCTACGCGGATCAAGCTAGCTCGCTTTCTGAAAAAATCAGCAGAAACTGATCCAACTCGACTTGTCGGTCGCCGCTCGTTTCTGTATTTCTACCCGACCGCGAGATACCAGCCTACGGCGGGCAACCAGCCGTCCGGACGGTTCCGGGGCGGCGATTCGCCCCCGTGCGGCTGGAAGACGAGTGAACATTGCCGACTTTGATTTACGGAACGAGTCTTCATGGGCTTTTCGGGACGACATACAGAGCCATCGACGGGCGGCCTGCTGCGAACCGGGGTGGCGATTGCCGTGCTGCGGCTCGCCGTGGCGGTTTCGCCGGCACTGCTTGCCACGTCGCTGGCGGTGGCCCAGTTGGCCCCTGAGACTCGCCCGCAAATCGCGGAAATTCGCTTCGTCGGCAATCGCATCTACTCGGACACTGAAATTCGCGATCAGATATCGACCGTCGCCGGCCGTACGTTCGACCAGCAGGCGGTCGAACGCGACGTCCGCACCTTGTTGACCTCCGGCCAATTTTTCGACGTCAACGTGAAGACCTCGCCCGGCCCCGCGCCCGATACAGTGATTGTGTTCTTCGAGGTGGTCGAGTATCCCAAAGTGCGTTACGTACGGTTTGTCGGCAACGACAAGCTGAACGACGGCTCGCTGCGAAAGAAAGTCGGCATCGCCGTAGGCGACCCGGCCGATACCTCCCGGGTGCGCCGCGCCAAGGAGGAGCTGGAAGCCCACTATCGCAGCAAGGGCTTCAACAAGGCGCGCATTGAAATCCACGAGGGGCTGGAGCGCACCGACGCCGGCGTGGTATTTCTGATTGAGGAGGGGCCTTCGCAGAAGGTGTGGTCGGTCGACTTCGTGGGCAACAGCATTGCATCGGACGCGCGGCTGAAGACGCAGATCGAATCGAAGCCCCCGATTGGCAAGCACATCTTTCGCGGCTTTAAGGGATTTGTCGACACCAAAACGATCGACGAAGATCTCGACCGACTGACGGCCTACTATCGTAGTCTGGGCTTTTTCGACGCCAAGATCGGCCGCGAACTGCAATACGACGACGACGGCGACTGGCTCAATATCACGTTCGTGATTCACGAGGGTCCGCGTTACAAGATTCGCGATATCTCGTTCGCCGGCAACCAGGTTTATCGCACCGAACAACTGGCTCCGTTGCTGGAGTTGGAGACCGACGAGTATTACGACCAGTCGAAAATGGACAAAGACGTCAACTCCTTGGTGGAAGCTTACGGCGCGGAGGGCTATATCTACGCCGATATCCAGGCGTCGCCGCGCTACCTGGAACCGGGCGTGATGGACTTGGTCTACGAGATTGGCGAAGGCGAGCGGTACCGCGTTGGCCGAATCCTGGTCAACATCGTCGGCGATTCGGCGCATACCAGTCATACGACGGTATTGAACCGCATCAGCTTGCAGCCGGGACAGATCGTCGATATCCGCGAAGTTCGCGCCAGCGAGCGGCGGATCATGTCCAGCAATCTGTTCAATCGCGATCCTACCGCCGGCCCCGCCCCGAAAATCTCGTTCAAGAAACGTGACTCCGACACGCTCAACGCCGACAATCGCCGCGAACCGCAGGTGCGCGGGCAGAGTCCCGAAATGGATCCTGCGGAAATCGACCTGTGGGTCTATCCCGACCCGCGCCCCCCCGCTTCGCTGCCGACGCCGCACAGCCCCGTGCCGCCGGAGGGCCTGCCCGCCGCCACGCACATCTATGGGCCGCGCTACGCCCCGCGCATGCTGTCGCCGTCCGCCGATTCGCCGAACGCGGCGCGGTTCATTGACCGATCGACTCAAGACGCCGCCGGGAGACATCCGTGACGAACGCTCTACGGAACATCCTCGCTCTACTGCTGCTGCCGAGTCTGCTCGGCCTGTTCGGCTGCGCTCCGTGGCGCGGCGGCGGAGAGTACCAGTTCTCCCGGCACAGCGAGTGGCAACATTCGCAGCCCCGCGCCGCCCAGCCAGCGGCGGACGAGTTGGTCGTGCGCGGCCAATCGCCGAGCGGATACAACACCTACCCCGCTCCCCACTCGAATGGGACCGGCGGTGCAAACGGCGCATCGAATTTCGGCGGTTCGGCGTTGGGCAACTTGCCTCCTTCCAACGCTCCCTACGGCGGCGCGACCGCCAATCAGGTGCCTGCTGGCATCGAGGGCCAGCAGGTCCAGTACCAGACCCAGCCGCAATATGTGCCCGTGCCCAACTACGCCCCCGAAGCGCTGCCGGCAGAGGCAATCAACGGCGGTCCAAACTATCCCCCGCCGCCGGGATACATCGGACCGGGCGGGATGTTCGCGCCCCCCCCGGCCGGCTGGCTGCCACAAGATGGCTTCGTCAATCCCGAGCCGGAGGTCGACATCATCGCCACGGTGCAGGAGACGACGACCGGCCGGTTCATGATCGGCGCAGGTGTCAATTCCGATGCCGGCCTGGTGGGCAACATCTTGATCGAGGAACAGAACTTCGACATTACCCGTGTTCCCGGCAGTTGGCGCGAAGTGCTCAACGGCTCGGCGTTCCGCGGCGCCGGACAGCGACTGCGACTGGAAGCGGTCCCCGGCACCGAACTACAGCGTTACCTGGTGAGCTTTTCCGAACCGTACTTGTTCGATTCGCCGGTCAGCTTCGGCGTCAGCGGTTTTTATTACACGCGGAACTATCGGGACTGGGATGAAGAACGCTTGGGCGGTCGCGTGAGCCTCGGCTATTTCTTCCGTCCCGACCTGGCCGGCACGGTGGCCTTCCGCGGCGAGCAGATCGATATTTCCGATCCCGCCGTGCCGACGCCCAACGAACTGGCGCGGGTGGTCGGTGAAAACACCCTGTACAGCGTGCGCGTGGAACTGACGCACGATACACGAGACAATACGTATATGCCTTCGGCCGGTTCGTTCTTTGAGGTCGCTTTTGAACAAGGCATGGGAGACTTTACCTATCCGCGGATCGAACTCGACGCCCGCCGCTACTTCGTGATGCGTCAGCGTCCCGACCGCTCCGGTCGACATGTGCTGGGCCTCAGCGGTCGGGTGGGTTGGTCAGGCACCGATACGCCGTTGTACGAGAACTTCTTTGCCGGCGGCTTTTCGACCATTCGCGGTTTCGACTTCCGCGGCGCGTCGCCGCTGGACATGGGCGTTCGCGTCGGCGGCGAGTTCCAGTTGCTGACCAGCGTCGAGTACCGGTTTCCGATCACGGCCAACGACATGGTGCAAGGCTCGTTCTTTCTCGACGCCGGTACCGTCGAACCGCAGATCGACGACTTTTCGGCAAACGACTTCCGCGTCACGCCCGGCTTCGAGCTGCGCGTTGCCATCCCCGCGCTCGGTCCCGTGCCGCTGGCCGTGGGCATCGGCGTACCGATCGCGCACGCCGCCGGCGACGACATCCAGAACTTCCACTTCTTCATCGGCGTAAGCCGATAAGTAGCGGAACTCGCCTAGAGTTCCGGGTACGAATTCCGTAGCGGAACTCGCCTAGAGTTCCGGGTATTAAAGTTCGCTCCGATCTCCGCGCCTGCATCTGCTGGTACGGATCTGAATTCTAGGCGAATTCAGCTACACGCTTCTGAATTCTTCGCGAATTCAGCTACTGGCGAAACGGCTCGATGGTGGTTCGCCAGTGGTAGTTGCCATAGTATCCGCGTTGACTGTAAACCTGGGGGCGCGGTTGCGCGCCGAAGTAACCCCACGCATAGCCTTGCTTGGCGACGCCGACGGCGTAGCCGGCCGTTCGCGGCGCGGCGGCGTCGGCCGGCACGACAAGATACAACGGCCGCCCGGCCTGTACCGCGCCGACGGATAGCGACACGGCAGTGAAAGTAAGTAGCGCGATGCAAATGCGAATGGTCGTCATCTAAATTGCACGGCCCGCAGCAGGCCGCCCTTATTGGGATACGTTGGATGGGACCATTGTCCCAGGGCTTTAAGGGTGGCAATGTAATCAGGATTTTGAACAGGAGGGAACGGAGAGAACGAAGAATAGTATTCTCAGTTGTCTCCTGTTCCCTCGGTTTGCTCAAACAAAGAGATCATCGTTACCTCCGAAACCGAATGCAGGTATAGCGTGTTTCAGGTATTTCATGCTGGGTTGGGTCGTCGTGTCAGA
>JBBDLY010000102.1:0-7334 GCA_040878585.1 Pirellulales bacterium | reverse complement strand
GGCTGTTCCTCCAAGACCCGGATCGCCTCCAGTGCGCCGGCGGCCATGGGGGGCGACAGTCCGGTGGTGAAGATGAATCCCGGCGTGGTGTACTTGAGGTACTCAATCAACACGTTCGACCCGGCGATGTAGCCGCCGCAGTTGCCGAGCGCCTTGCTGATGGTTCCCATCCAAACATCGACGTCGCGGGGCGCGACGGCAAAGTGTTCCGCGATGCCCCGGCCGGTGGCGCCCATCGTGCCGATGGAATGCGCCTCGTCGATCATCAGCAGGGCGCGGTGTTTTCTCTTTACCTCGACGAACTTCGGCAGGTCGGGGAAATCTCCATCCATACTGTAGACACCTTCGATCGCCACCAGCACCCGGCGATAGTCGTGACGGATGTTATCGAGAATGCGGTCCAGATCGCGCCAATCGTTGTGGGCGAAGGGACGGCGACGTGCCCCCGACAGCATCGCACCTTGCACGATGCTGTTGTGCGCCAGCGCATCATGCACGATCAGATCGCCCGGCCCCACCATGTGGCCGATCACCGTTTCGTTGGTGGCGTGGCCGCTCGCCAGGACCATGGCGTCTTCCACGCCAATGAAACTGGCGAGTTTTTGCTCCAGTTCGCGGTGAACCACTTTCTCTCCGCTGACCAACCGACTGGCCGAGACGCTGGTACCGTATTGATCGATCGCCTGCTTGGCGGCCCGCGAAACCCGCGGCTCGCCAGACATGCCAATGTAATTGAACGTGGAAAAATTGATCAACTCGCGGCCGTCGACCCGCGTTGTTCCGCCGGCGACCGCTTCGTGAATGGAAAAGTAAGGGTTCGGCACGCCGGTCGCCATCAAGATTTGCTCGGTCTGCTTCAGCTGCTCGTATTCAGGGAACTGAGCAAAGTCATAAGTCGAGGGTTCTGGCTGATAGTCGTCCGGCCGCGGGGCGGCCCCCTGGGCCGATCCTCCGAGATATTGCTCGACGGCGTCGATCACTTCGCTGAGGGTTTCCATCTCGACCAGTACGCTCTCCGGAAACCGGCCGCCAAAGGTATCTTCGAGCGTGGCGACAATCTCCATCCGCTCCAGCGAGTCAAGCCCCAACTCGACAATGTTGGACTCCAGCTTCAATTCGCCGACCCGCTCCTTGCCCACGCGGCGGATTTCCGCCTCGACGAGTTCGCGGATGGTTCCTTGGGGCAAGGGCTTCGACTGTTTCGCCAACCGCGATTTCTGCTGCTCTCCATTCGGTTTGCGGACCGAACCGTTCACAGGCACCACCGACTCCGGCGCCGGCGAACCGGCCGGTTTCGGCTCCAGGAACTTGGACGAGTCGGCCCGCTCAGAGCCACTCGTTTCCGGCAGCGGATCGCCGACCGTCCAGCGGTCCAACTCGCCGATTTCGCCGGACATAAACATGTCGCGGCAAGCATACCGCTGGATCTTGCCGCTGGAGGTCTTGGGAATGCTCCGCATGCGGACCAAGGCAATCGTGTCGACCATTAAATCGTGCTGGGTGGCCACGGCTTTGCGGATCGCCGAGAAGATTTCCGCGTGATTGCGATTGCGGTCGCGATCGACTTCCTGCACGACGACCAACTTCTCCTGACCATCCTCGTCGATCGAGAACGCCGCCCCGCTGTCGACCACCAAGCGAGGATGGCAGGCGGCGACGGTCGTCTCAATGTCCTGCGGGTAGTGGTTCTTGCCGCGGATGATAATCAAGTCCTTGCGCCGCCCGGTGACGAACAGCTCGCCGTCGAACAGGAACCCTAAATCTCCCGTGCGGTAGAACGGCCCCTCGCCCGTGTCGGCCAGGTGCGCACCGAACGTTTCCTCGGTTTCTTCCGGCCGCGCGAGATAGCCGTGGGCGATGCTGGGGCCTTGCACCCAAATCTCGCCGACGTCGCCGTCGTTGACTTCGATCAACTTCTCGGGGTCGACAATCAGCACGCGCTGGTCCGGCAGCGTCTTGCCGCAGCCGACCAGTCGACGAACGTACGGCCCCCGATCCTCGGTCTCCAGTCCGTGATTCTCCTCCAACGCGCGTCCGTCAAACGACTTGACGACAGGATCCTCCGCCACGTAGCCGCCGGTGACAATCAGCGTCGCCTCGGCCATGCCGTAGCAGGGATAGAAGGTTTGGCGGCGGAAGCCATATTGGCTGAACTTATCGGTGAATCGATCGAGTGTCTCCGCCCGGACCGGTTCGGCGCCGTTGGGCGCCACCAGCCAACTCGAAAGGTCGATTCCCTCCATCTGCTCGTCTGTGATTTTTTCGACGCACAGATCATAGGCGAAGTTCGGCCCTCCGCTGGTAGTGCCGCGATACTTGCTGATCGCGGCCAACCAGCGAACCGGCTTCTGCAAAAACGCCATCGGCGAAAGCAAGACGTTGGTTCGTCCGACATAGATCGGCTGCACCACTCCGCCGATCAGGCCCATGTCGTGATAACTGGGCAACCAGAACACGCCCTTGCCGGTTCGCGTATGCTCGAACGCGTGGCAAATTAGCGCCGAGTTGTGCATCAGGTTGGCGTGCGAGAGCATGACGCCCTTGGGCGTGCCCGTTGAGCCGGACGTGTATTGTAGAAAAGCGAGCGTCTCGGGCGAGCAGTCGGGCATGATCCAATCGTCCGCGCCGAGCACGAAGTCGGTTGCCTGCCAAGGCAAGCTCTTGAGCACCGCGGAATCTTCCAGAAGAGGCTGAATCTGTTCAAGCAGCGTTTCGGTCGTCAACGCCACCTTGGCGCCGGCGTCCCGCACGATCGACTCGATCCGGCCCAGTTTATGGTTGCGGCGAGGCGGATTCGTGGGCACGGCCGTCACCCCCGCATACAGACAACCGAAGAATGCCTTGACGAACTCCAGCCCGGCGGGATACAGCATCAACGCCCGTTGTCCCTCCAGGCCAGCCGATTCCAACCAGGCGCCGATGGCGCGGGCTTGCGCGTCCAGCTCGGCGTAGGTCAGGCGCTGCTCTTCGTTCTCGCCGTTTACCAGGTAGACAAACGCTAGATCATCGGGATTATGTTCCGCCCGATGGCGCAGCAGATGCACCAGAGTATCGGGATAAAAGAACGATCCCGGCATGCGATTGGTCGACACGATTTCGATACCTGCGTCTTGAAGGGAACAACGGACCCGTGCCGGCGGACGCAATGGCGCCCCAGGGCGGCGAATACCGTGAGGATGGAGGCGTTGCTCACCGTTAGTCTATCGGGAACCGCGCGCCGCGGTCATTACGATCGTTGCGATGCTGCGCCTTCGGATGGATAGACCGAGTTTACGGTTTACGCACAAGTCGATGCGCAACCCCCCAGCCAACATTGGAATTATCGCAAGATCGCAGCCCCAGGCAAACTGGGTAAGCCTTACCACTAAGAGCGATTATAGGGATTGGCGGCGAGATTGGGTACCATTGGGCGTTACGGATTGTCCGCTTCCGCGTCGGACTCGTCAAAATGCGCCTCGGGTACATGGGCGCCGCCCGGCAGGCGGACCAACTGCACCATTTCGCGAATACTCTCCGGTGGCGGGCTGGTCAGTCGGCTGACGACGATCGTAACCACAAAGTTCAGCAGACAGCCGACCGTACCGATGCCCGCGGGCGAGATGCCGAAGAACCAGCGGCTCATATACCATGGCGCGATATACCCTTCCGGGCGGGTGATGTCGAGCATCTTATCCCATTGGTTGCCAGTGATGTAAAAACCGGTGAAGAGCAGGCCCAGCACCATGCCGGCGATCGCCCCTTCGCGATTGGTCCGCTCGTCGAAAATGCCCAGCAGGATCACGGGGAAAAAGCTCGCCGCGGCCAGGCCAAAGGCAAACGCCACCACCTCGCCGACGAAGCCGGGCGGATAAATGCCGAAGTAACCGGCAAAAATGATCGCCACAATAATCATCGCCCGGCCAACCAGCACCCGCCGCGCCTCGGATGCGTGGGGGTCGATAAAGTGAATGTAAAGGTCGTGCGCGATGGAGCTAGAGATCACCAACAGCAAGCCGGCGGCGGTACTCAACGCCGCGGCCAATCCGCCGGCGGCGACCAACGCGATCACCCAGGGGGCGAGCCGCGCCACCTCGGGCGTGCTCAGGACGATGATGTCCTTGTCGATCGTGGCATCGACAAACTGCCCCGTCTGGCGGCCGGTCTTTTCGTTCACGGCGGCCCGCATGTCGATGCGGCCGTCGCGTTGCCTGTCGGAAAAGTCGATCAGGTTGGTTGCTTGCCACGAATTCACCCACAGGATCGCTTGGCCGTCCTTGTTCTTCAATCCGTAGATCACCTTGGAGGGATAGACGCGCTCTGCGTCGGCCACCGGCCGGCCGGCGTCGAGCAACGCCTGTTGCTGCTTCGCTACGCCGTTGGCTTGTTGCACTTCCGCCAGCACCTGCTGGTAGTTCGCTACGGACGTCGCATCGGCGGAGTCGAATTCATGAATCTTGGTACGGCCGTTCAACTCCGTCCGTGGATCTTGCGAAACGACGGTCAGCCGCGTCACTTCCGCATCGTTGAGCGTGCCCAGCAAGTTGGCTCGGGCGAACATCGCCAGCGCCGGAGCGGTCGTGTAGAGGATCGCGATGAACAGCAACGCCCAGCCGGCGCTATACCGCGCCGCACGAACATCGGGAACGGTATAGAACCGCACGATCACGTGCGGCAGGCCGGCGGTCCCCATCATCAAGGCCAGCGTAATGCATGCGACATCGAGCATGCCGGCGCTGCTGCTGGTGAACGGTTTGGTGTAAGCCTCGAAGCCCAACTCCGCGTGCGTCGCGTTCAATTCGTTGGCGATGTCGCTGGTTAACATGCCGATTTGAGGGACCGGGTTGCCGGTCAGCGCCGAGGAGAGCGCGATGGCGGGAATCAAGAACGCCAGGATCAGGATGAAGAATTGCGCCACTTGCGTCCAGGTGATGCCCTTCATGCCGCCGAGCACGGCGAAAAAGGCCACGATCACCATGCCGACTACGACGCCTTGCCAGATTTCCACTTGCAGGAAGCGGCTGAACACGATGCCGACGCCGCGCATCTGCCCGGCCACGTAGGTCAGCGACACGAAGATCGCGCAAACAGCGGCCACGATTCGCGCGGTCTCGCTGTAGTAGCGGGCGCCCACGAAGTCGGGCACCGTGTACTGACCGAACTTGCGCAGATACGGCGCCAGCAGCAGCGCGAGCAGCACGTAACCGCCGGTCCAGCCCATCAGGTACATCGAGCCGTCGCTGCCGGCGAAACTGATCAGACCGGCCATGGAGATGAACGAGGCGGCGCTCATCCAGTCGGCGGCGGTCGCCGCGCCATTGGCGATCGCCGGCACGCCGCGGCCGGCCACGTAAAAGCCCTGCGTCTCCCGCACGCGGCTGTGCCAGCCAATGTAGAGATAGACCATGAAGGTGACGGTGACCATCGAAAAGGTCCAGACCGTCACGTTATCGAAGTAATTGCCATCCGCCGCCAACAAAACAAAGCTGCCCATAGAGTCGTCCACCAGCCACTAGAAGAGAAATGCATGAAAAAGGAAAAACCGCACCCAGCAAGTCAGTCGCGCACGCCGTACTTGCGGTCAAGCACGTCCATTAGTAGGGCGTAAACGAAAATCAAAACCACGAACACGTAGATCGAACCTTGCTGGGCGAACCAGAATCCCAGCGGCATGTTGCCAATGTGAAACTTGTTAAGCGGCTCGATGAACACCACGCCGCAGCCGAGCGAGACCGCCGCCCAGATGACCAGCAGCACGGCAATCAGCAAACGGTTCGCTCTCCAGTAGCCAATCGCGTCGCGCTTCGGCAGCGGCTTCACCTTAGGCTGCGGCGGACCGCCGGCGGATTCGGATTCAGACATGCGATGCTTTCTCGGGAAAAAGAATTGACAAGCCGGATCGTTGACTTTTATCAAATTATCAGGGCAAGCAACTGAACACGACGTCTACTTGACAGAAATCTGAATTCTGGCGAATTCCGCTACGGGCTGTTCAATTCCTTACGGTCATCTCGGGGCGCAGCATCTTGAGTTTGGCGATACCCGCTTCCGAAACGTCGGTGAAGCCGAGTCGCACTTCCTTGAGCTTGGGGAACTTGGCCAACTCGTCGATGACCGCGTCGGTCACGTCGGTCGATTGCAGACCCAGGAAGGTGAGCTGCCGCAGCGTCGCGAGCGACTTGACGCCCTCGTCGGTCACCCTGCATTCCTCCAGGTTGAGCCATTGCAGCTTGTCAAGTTTCGCCAGGTCCGCCAGGCACTCGTCGCTGACGGCAGTCAGCCAGAGATTCAGCCACACGAGTTCGCCCATTGCGCTGAGCCGCGCCGCCCCTTCGTCGCCGATATGCGTTTCGCTGAGATCGAGCTTGCGCATTTCCTTCAGACCGACCAAATGCTCAGTGGCGTCGTCTCCCAACGGAACGTCGCGCAGGGACAACTGCGACATCTTGGTTAGATTGGCCAGCGGCGCCAGCCCTGCGTCGGTCACGCCGTAGGCCCGCATCAGTTGCAGTTCCTTAAGCTCCTTGAGCTTGCCGATCGAAACGATTCCCTCGTCGGTGATCGAGGCGTCTTCAAGCGACAGGCCAATCAGGCCGTCGAGCGCGGTCAGATGCTCGACCCCCATGTCCGAAACCGAGGGCGAGCGGAGCTTGAGCACCTTGAGTTGCTCCAGCGACTTGAGATGCTCCAGACCGGCGTCGGAAACCAGGATGCAGCCGCGAAGATCGAGCAGCCGCAGCTTCTCGATCGCGGCCAAATGCTCCAGCGCCTCGTCGCCAAAGTTGTTGTACAGCAGAAACAGATAGGTGAGATTCGGCAGTTTTTTAAGGTGCGCCACACCCTCGTCGGTCAAAAAGGTGCAGCGGCGTAAATTCAGCGATTTGAGATTGGCCAGCGGTTCGAGCAAGGCCAACCCGTCGTTGGTTATGTCGGTGTTCTCCAGTTCCAACTCGACTAAGCTCTGCAAGGGGGCCAAATGCTTCAGCCCGTCGTCGTTGATTTCCGCCCCCCACAGTGCCAACACCTTGAGTTTGGGAAACGCGGCAAAATGCTTGAGATCGTCGTTGGTGGTCTGACGTTCGTGCAGCTTGATCTCGGTGACCGCGCCGTCGGCATCGGTCACCACCGTGCCGCCAAGTTGCTTGATCCGATCCAACGCCGCTTCCGAGGCCGACTGGGCGAACGCCAGCGGGGCCATTGCCAGGAGCATCGCGCCCAACAAGGTACAAAATATCATGTTGCGTCGGATCATCGAGTCCCCCGAAATGGCAGGCTGGCAAGGAATGGTACGGCAGGCAGTATATAAGGAGCCGTCCGTAAATAAGTTGCCGAATTTGGCGCGACGAGGACAAGGCTGA
>JBBDLY010000101.1:5533-7380 GCA_040878585.1 Pirellulales bacterium | reverse complement strand
GGCGTCGACGTCGTACCGCAGCAGGGCGTAGATGCCGGTATAGGCGCACCACAGGTACGCAATCGGATAGGAGGCAACCACCACGCAGACCAGGCCAAACCAGAACTCCAGTAGATTGCTGCCGACGCTGTGCATGCCGGTCTGCTCGACCAGCGGTTCGCCGATACCGCCGACAACTCCCACCAGATGAACCAGGTCGTCGAATCGCGCCGCGCCGCTGCCGAGCGAAAAGGACCAGGCCGCCATCAAATTCACCGCGCCAGCCAGCAACAAAACAAACACCCCGCCGACCACGCCCAGCACCGCGGCCACGATCAGATAAAGCAGCAGTTGGACGGGCCGTTGATAGACATAGGCGTACATGCGGCTGAGGGCGTCGAAGGAGTCGGTCCCCTCGCTGCTAATGGTGGCCCACATCAGCGGCCAGCCGACCGCCAGCGCCACCAGCAGGATCGCCATGAACAGCGCGCACAGCAGCATCACAAAGCCGAAAATGCCGGAGATGATCGAGCCGAAATCGCTCCACGCGATCAGTCCCAACAGGATGATCGGAATCGCCGCCAGGATAATTCCCAACAGCGGAAACAGCGGCGCGGTGAAGTAGCTCAAATACCGGCGATTGGTGAACCGCACCGTGTGACCGAGCGTGGGTGTTTCGTCGCGGGCGAACCGCATGGCGGCCGTGCGGGTGATGATGCCGCCGAAGAACGACCACACGGCCAGCATCCACAGGCCGCAGAGAATCGCATAGGCAAAGCCGGTCCAGCCGACCTGATAGTCGAACATCACGCGGAGCGGCAACGTCAGTTCCACCCATCCGCGCATCAACGGCCCGCCAAGGATATCGCCGATCCAGCCGGCTCCATGCAGCGGCACATCCGCCAACAGCGGCGACGGTTGCCACGGCCACGGCTTGGCGAGCGTGATGTACTCCTGCAGCGCAATATTCTCCTCGGCGTGCTCGAACAACATGCCAATCAGACGCCAGCCCGCCTTGGTGCCGACGTAGCCGATCACCGCGGCCAGCAGCACGCGAATGGAAAGCGACGTGCGCAGCGAGCGGGTCAGCCGCAACCAGGGAAGATACTCATACCAGGAGAAGGGGCGGGGGCGATCGTCCGGCATCGGAAGTCTCCGTTTGCGTCACAGCGGGCCGTACAGGAAGACAGACAAGTTCCGGCATTATACGCCCCGCCCCCACGGTTGCAACGCACGGAGGGGCCGCGAGTGAAATTAGTCCCAGGACTCTTCGGAGTCGTCCTGCGATTCGATCGGCAAGCCCTGCTCCTCGCTGATCCAGCGTCCCAGGTCGATCAGCTTGCAACGATGACTGCAAAACGGCGGTGCGGGGCTGGTTTCCAGCTCGAACGGCTTCTCGCAGGTGGCACAAACAATAACGGTCATGCGGGGGCGTGCTTTACGAATCGCTCTTTGGTTTATTGTCCGACTTGCTCGGCTTGGCGCCGCCGGCGTCGGACGATTTGCTCTCGGACGACTTATTGTCGCCCTTCGGCTCGCTCGACTTCTTGTCGGCGGCGGCGGCCTTTTTATACGATTCGCTGCGGTAGTCGGTTTGATAGAAACCGGATCCCTTGAAGACTATCGCGCCGCCGGTGCCAAACAACCGCCGCAGCTTCAGCTTGCCGCAGTCGGGACATTTGCGCTTGACGCTCTCCGAAAAGCCCTGGAATAACTCGAACTTGTGACCGCAGTCGTCACATTCATAATCGTAGGTTGGCATACAATTGTTTGCTCCAAAATTCTATTCGTGACGGGGCTTCCGGCCACCGGTGTTCGTGACGGGGGCTTCCAGCCCCCGGCCCGGGGGGGGGGGGGGGGGGGGGGGG